>NZ_JBJACT010000007.1:0-277394 GCF_044778005.1 Mesorhizobium sp. IMUNJ 23033 | reverse complement strand
TTGTGAACATTCACATTCTAGAGATCCTTCGACTGGCCATGGCCACCTCGATCGGTGCGCGCCTGCAGCGAAAAGCTGCGCGCACCGATGTCTCGGTTGCCTCTCATCATTCTTTCCGTAGGTGCTACGGCACCGGCTTTGACGGCAGCGCCTCCAGCAAGACAGGCCTCGGGCTGCGCAACATGCAGGAGCGCATGGCGCATTTCCGCGGCCTGCTGCTGCTCGACAGCCTGCCGACCGGCACGACGCTGACGGCGATGCTGCCGAAATCGGCCAATATGCCGGCCAGCGAACGGGCCGTTGCTGCATGAGCGACCGCCGTGTGATCAAGGTGCTGCTGATCGACAACCACCCGCTGGTCCTGGATGGCCTGAAAGCCGTGCTCGAGACGTTCGACCATATCGAGGTCGTCGGTACGGCAGGCCTCGCGCATGCCGGCCTGGAAATAGGCCGGCAGACCCGGCCACAGGTCGTGCTGATGGATATCAACATGCCGAAGCTGAGCGGCATAGACGCGATCGAACTGTTCAGAAGGGAACTTGCCGACGCCCGGATCGTGATGCTCTCGATGCATGAGAGCCGCGAATATATCTCTTCGTCCGTCATGCGCGGCGCATCCGGCTACATCCTCAAGGATGTATCGACGGACGAGATCGTCGCCGCCATCGAGACCGTCGCAGGCGGCGGGACATATTTCTCGTCCGGCGTCGCCGACGTGCTGATGGAGCGCGGGGGGCAGGACCAGGTGGATCCGCTCACGCCGCGCGAGCGCGACATTCTCGGCCTGATCGTTGCGGGTCAGAGCAACCGGGAGATCGCCGAAGCGCTCGGGATCACGTCCGCCACGGCCGAGACGCATCGCAAGAACCTCAAGAAGAAGCTCGGCATCGCCACGACGGCGGGACTGATCCGCTACGCCCTCGGTCACGGAATCGTGGCAAAACCCGGCTGATTCCCGGTCTACCCACTTCTGGGTAGACCCTTGGATTTCAGCGCCGCCACCATCTTGTGAGGGCAAAAACGCTGCCATAGGGGTTCATCACGGCTGGCCACGAAAGGGCGAGCCGTCGGGAGGAATTCACTATGTCCATGCCATGCCGGAACAGCCGGCGATGGGTCGCGAACCTGTCGCAGCGGCGCAAGGAGAGCCGCCGCGCGATGTCTCCACGGCCGGTGACAGTGCCTGCCTTCCGTACCGGCAACTGCAACATGGCGGCCCATATCATGGCGCCTGGAAGGTATCTCGACATGGAAAAACCTCGCAGCAAGGCGGCCCTCTGGCTGCTCGTCATTCCCTATTTAGGCCTGCTCTGGCCGCCCTTCTACAATGTCCGCGAGCCGGCCATGTTCGGCTTCCCCTTCTTCTACTGGTACCAGCTTGCCTGGGTGCCGATCACCGCGACGCTGACCTGGATCGCCTATCGGAGCACGCGCCATGACGACTGACATCAACCCCGCGGCGCTCGCCGTCTTCATCTTCTTCTTCGTGCTCGTTACGATCCTGGGGTTTGTCGCCGCCCGCTGGCGCAAGCCCGAAACGCTTGCCCATATCGATGAATGGGGGCTTGGCGGGCGCAGTTTCGGTACCTGGATCACCTGGTTCCTGGTCGGCGGCGACTTCTACACCGCCTATACCGTGATCGCCGTCCCGGCGCTGGTTTATACTGTCGGAGCGTATGGCTTCTTCGCACTGCCCTACACCATCGTCGTCTATCCCTTCGTCTTCATGGTCATGCCGGTTCTTTGGAAGCGCGCCAGGGATTTCGGCTATGTCACGGCCGGCGACGTCGTCCATGGCCAATACGGATCGCGCGGTCTCGAACTCGCCGTGGCGGTAACCGGCGTCATCGCGACGATGCCTTATATCGCCCTTCAGCTCGTCGGCATGACGGCGGTGCTTAAGGCGCTCGGTCTGCATGGCGAACTGCCGCTTGCCATCGCCTTCATCGTGCTGGCGCTCTACACCTATTCGGCGGGATTGCGTGCGCCGGCCCTGATCGCCTTCGTCAAGGACATCATGATCTATATCGTGGTGATCGCCGCCGTCGCGCTTATCCCCTCGAAGCTCGGTGGCTATGCCAATGTCTTCGCCTCGGCCGACGCGGCCTTCCAGGCCAAGGGCTCCGGCAGCCTGCTTCTCGCCGGCAACCAGTATGTCGCCTATGCGACGCTCGCCTTCGGGTCGGCGCTCGCAGCCTTCATGTATCCGCATACGCTGACGGGGATTTTTGCCTCGAACAGCGGCAACACGATCCGCAAGAATGCGATCCTGCTGCCGGCCTATACGCTGCTGCTCGGTCTGCTGGCGCTGCTCGGCTACATGGGGCACGCCGCCAACCTCAAGCTCGACAGTGCGACCGACGTCGTTCCAGCCCTGTTCAAGACGCTGTTTTCGGGCTGGTTCTCAGGCTTCGCTTTCGCTGCGATCGCGATCGGCGCCCTTGTGCCGGCGGCGGTGATGAGCATTGGCGCCGCCAATCTCTTTACCCGCAATTTCTGGAAAGCCTATGTCAATCCTCAAGTGAGCGATGCCGGTGAAGCCAAGGTCGCGAAGATGACCTCGCTGGTGGTGAAGGTGGGCGCCCTGCTGGTGATCATTTTCCTGCCGACGCAGTTCGCGCTCGATCTGCAATTGCTCGGCGGAATCTGGATCCTGCAGACGCTGCCGGCCCTGGTCTTCGGGCTCTACACCAACTGGTTCCGGGCTCCGGCCCTGCTTGCGGGCTGGTTCGTCGGCTTCTTCGGCGGTACCTGGCTTGTCTGGGATGCCGGCTGGAAACCACTGCACCTGATCAGTCTCGGAGGAGAACCCTTCACGGTCTATACGGGGCTGCTTGCACTTGCCGCAAACATCGCCGTGGCAGTGGCGGTCAATGCCGTTGCCCCGGCACGAACAGCGGTGCGAGCATAGAGCGAAAAAAGCGAAGGATCGCGCAAGCGATCCTTCGCAGGATACGCGTTGCTAAACTGTCGCCTGCAAACGCTCGATTGTCTCAAGCCAACCCAAACCGCTCCACCGCCCGCATGATGCCGCGCAGTTCAGCCAACCCCTTGAGGCGGCCGATCAGCGAATAGCCTGGGTTGATCCTGGTCTTGCCGATGTCGTCGGCAAGCAGATGGCCATGGTCAGGACGCATGGGGATGCGCCAGTCGCTCCTGCCTTCCTTGCGCCGGCGGACCTCTTCCTTCATCAGTGCCAGGATCACCGCCGCCATGTCGGTGGAGCCTTCCAGATGTTCGGCCTCGAAGAACGAGCCGTCGTCCTCGCGCGTGACGTTGCGCAGGTGAACGAAGTGGATCCGCGACGCGAACTCCTCGATCATCGCGACAAGGTCGTTGTCGGCGCGCACGCCGTAGGAGCCGGTGCAGAATGTCAGGCCGTTCGCCGGGCTGTCGACCGTCCCCAGGATGAAGCGTGCGTCGTCGGCGGTGGAGACGACCCGCGGCAGCCCAAACAGCGAGAAAGGCGGATCGTCGGGATGGATGCACATGCGCGCGCCGACCTCCTCGGCCACAGGGATGATCTCCTTCAGGAACCAGGCAAGATTGGCGCGCAGTTCGACCGGGCCGATTGCATCGTAGTCGGCAAGCGCCTCGCGCATCGTATCGCGGTTGTACTTGCGTTCGGTGGCCGGCAGTCCGGCAATGAGGTTGCGCTCGATCGTGTCGATTTGCTCGTCGCTCAAGGCCTTCAGCCGCGCTTCCGCCTCGGTGATGCGCGCCGGGCTGTAGCTGGCCTCGGCATTGCGCCGCTTCAGCACGAACAGGTCATAGGCGGCAAAGTCGATCGCGTCGAAGCGCAAGGCGTAGCCGGTGGTCGGCAACCGATACATGAGATCGGTGCGGGTCCAGTCGACCACAGGCATGAAATTGTAGCAGATGGTCGAAATGCCGGCCTTGGCCAAAGCGCGAATGGTGTCCTTGTAGAAGCTGGCGTAGCGCTGCCTCTCCGCCGATCCGATCTTGATCGAGTTGTGGACCGGGATGCTCTCCACCACCGACCAGGTCAGCCCCGCGGCCTCGATGATGCGCTTGCGTTCAAGGATATCGATCAGAGGCCAGGCACGGCCATCGTAGATATTGTGGAGGGCCGACACGATGCCCGTCGCCGCTGCCTGCCTGACATGATCGAGCGTGACCGGATCGTCCGGCCCGTACCAGCGCCAACATTGTTCCATAAAGGTCCCTTCCGAAGCGAAGCCAAAACCGTATTGTTGGACCATAGTCGGAGTCGAGACTTCGGCAATCCCAACGACGCATGACGGAGTTTGAGCCATGAACGATTTTGGCGGCAAGGTTGCCCTGGTGACGGGAACGACCGGGATCGGCCTGGCAAGCGCCAGACGCCTGGCGGCGGGTGGTGCCGCAATCATCGCCTGCGGCATCGACAGCAACGCAAATGCGGCGATGCAGGCCGAACTCGACCACTCGGGCGCCAAAGCGCTGGTGGTGACGACGGACGTTTCCGTGCCGGATCAGGTTGCCCGGGCGGTCGCCGCCGGCGTCGCGCGGTTCGGCGGGCTGGACGTCATCGTCAACTCCGCCGCCGTGCACCCTTATGGCACGGCAACGAGCACGGATTTCGAAACCTGGAGCCGGGCGATGACCGTCAATGTCGGCTCGATCTATTTGACCGCGCATTTCGGCATTCCTGAAATGGTCAAGCGGGGCGGCGGCGCCATCGTCAACGTCGCTTCGGTGCAGGGCCACGCCTGCCAGCAGAACGTCGCCGCCTATGCGACGACGAAGGGAGCGATCCATACGCTGACGCGCTCGCTGGCGCTCGACTACGCCCGCCAGGGGATCCGGGTGAATTCGGTGAGCCCCGGATCGATCCGCACGCCGATCCTGGAAAAGGCCGCGCGCGGCGACAACGGGACCGACGCCGATGTCGAGGCCGCCTACAAACGCTTCGGCGAAGCACACCCGCTTGGCCGCATCGGCGAACCGGAAGAAGTGGCGGAGCTGATCGCGTTTCTATGCTCGTCCATGGCAGGCTTCTGCACAGGCGCCGACTACAAAATCGACGGCGGCCTGACCGCCGGCATCGGGGTCAAGTGAAGAGGGATAAGATCAACCTGAAAAATGGTGGGCGATGACGGGCTCGAACCGCCGACATCTTCGGTGTAAACGAAGCGCTCTACCAACTGAGCTAATCGCCCGCTCCGGCGCGGACCTTTAAGCGGTCAGGACAGGCTTCGCAAGGCAAAATGAACGGGCAACGTCCTGTTCGGATACCGGTTTCGCCAACAAAGCGAGGCTTGTCAAAAAACCTTCTCCTGTTTGCTGTTATGCTGTCCCACTCCGCTTGACACCCGGTGGCGAACCCCTTATCCAGCGGCCCAACGACGAACACGGCTGACCCGTGCTCGTCTTGTGCGCGGGTGTAGCTCAGTCGGTTAGAGTGCCGGCCTGTCACGCCGGAGGTCGCGGGTTCGAGCCCCGTCACTCGCGCCATTTCTTCCCAACGTATCGGTTTCGCACCTGGCACGAGTTCAACCGGACTCGTTCGCAGGCGCGGCATCGTCTGTGCCGTATTTACAAAACCCGTGCCGGCTGTGAGAAGCTGAACCGAACCCATGTTGTTCGGGTCAGGAGGACTTGCGATGAGCGACCACGGGGATAGCGGGACGTGTCCGAACATTCTTGAGACCACCCTCGCCGCTGCCTTGCAGGACCAGCGAACGGTGGACGAGCAGCGTCAAAGCATTGCGCCTCTGCTCGACGGCATGTCCTTCTACGACAGCATTCGACACAATGACGACCGCGGCAGCGTCACCGAGATCTACGACCCTCGCTGGGGCTGGCATCCCGACCCGCTGGTCTTCTCCTATGTTTTCACAGTTCGGCCCGGCATGGTGAAGGGTTGGGGGCTGCACAAGCTGCACGAGGACCGCTATTTCGTGGTCAGCGGCGAACTGGAGCTGGTTGTTTACGATCCAAGGCCGGACTCCAGCACATACGGCAAGATTTCCAAGGTCTACCTTTCCGGCAGCCGTCCCCGGCTCGTCAATATCCCGAAATTCGTCTGGCACGCCGACCACAACATCGGCATGTCCGATGCGGTCGTCATCAACTTTCCGACCATCCAGTACGATCACTCGAATCCCGACAAGTATCGCCTGCCGATCGACAGCGATCTCATTCCCTACGATTTCGGAAGCGCGAAGGGATGGTGAGCAAACCGCGCTTTTCCATCCTGATGCCGACCCACTCGCGCGTCGACGTCATCGGCCTGGCCATTCAAATCCGTCCTGGATCAGACCGTGGACGATTTTGAATTGCTGGTCGTGGGCGACGGCTGCGCGCCCGGCACGGAGCCGCGTTTCGCCATGGTGTCTCTGCCCGGCGCACCTTCGAACCAATTACCGCGGACGCGCTCGATTCCATCGCTGCAGAATTTTACCCAGCTCCCCACGGAGCGCGGGCATGGAATTTGCCGATGAGAGGTCTGCCTCGGCGCCCTTCGACCCCCGTCCATAGGTCAGGCCGAGGACCAGACCGATGTATCCGACCTGAAGAATGATCAGAGCAACAACAGCCCAGCCGAACGCCTTCCAGATGGAGCCGGTTTCCAACACTGCCCAGATCGCCACGATGAACGACGTTGCGAACATGCCAACCAGAAACTGCGGAAAATACATAACACCCAGCTCCCATTTTTTGGCGGTTCAGCGCCTTTCAGCCGCTAAAGACCCGCCGCTCCATTAGCGGAGCGGCGGGGCCCCCAATTGCCCCCCGATTGCCGGGCTGATGAGTGACCCCGGCATTGCTGACAATGCAATTACGGCGCCAAACTCAGTGGCCCATTACGGGACACCTATGCCAATGGCGCAAGACCGGATTGGCGATTAACATTACCTGTGGCTAATATGCCACCCTGGTCGGAAGGGACCAAGGTGGCAAGGGTTTATGGCAGGCTTGTTGGCCGCGATGCTGTAGCGTCGGCAGGCAGATGCTGGTCCATCATGCCAAGCGCGACAGAGAACAAAGCACCTGGATTCTTTCAGAGATGGCATTTGACGCCAAACGGCGGCTCGGCATTCCGCGCCAATTCGGCCGCCTTGGTGCATACTGGCTCGACGGCAATCCGGACTGGTGAGCCCGCCTGGGACGCTGTCGAACTCAACCTCTCGCCAGCAGCGTCTCGACCTCCTGCAGCGTCGGCATCGACGGCGCCGTGCCCGGCCGCGTCACCGAAATACCGGCAACGGCGCAGGCGAAACGCACCGCTTGCAGCGGCTCGACGCCTTTGGCAAGCGCCGCAGCCAGGCCGCCATTGAAGGCGTCGCCGGCGCCTGTGGTTTCGACCACCGGGCCGGCATTGACCGCGCCGACATGGTCGGAACCGCTGGCCGTGTGCAGCAGCGCGCCCTTCTCGCCAAGCGTGATGATCACCGCACCGACTCCCTTTTTGAGCAAGCTGTCGGCGGCGCGGCGGGCATCGTCGACCGACGCGACCTTGATGCCGGTCAGTTCCTCGGCCTCGGTCTCGTTGGGCGTGACATAATCGCAGAGCGTGTAGATGCGGTCGGGCAGGCTTGCCGCCGGCGCCGGGTTGAGGATCGTGATCACCCCTGCCCCGCGCGCGATCTCGAGCGCCTTGAGCGCCGCCTCGATCGGCTGTTCGAGCTGGGTGACGAAAACGCCGGCCGAGCGGATCAGATCGGTATGAGCCTCGATGTCATCGGGCGAGATCAGCATCGCAGCACCTGGGCTGACGATGATGGCGTTGTTGCCGGTCGTTTCCTCGACGAAGATATAGGCCGCACCGGTGTAGCTGTCTGGTGTGTCGATCACTGCAGCCTTCACACCGGCCTCTTGCCAGGTGTGCTTGGCCATGTCGGCGAAGGCATCGACGCCGAGGCGCGTCAGGAAGGTGATGTCGGCGCCGAGCTTGCCGGCCGCGACCGCCTGGTTCGAGCCCTTGCCGCCGGGGCCGAGCTTGAACGAGTTGCCGAGGATCGTCTCGCCCATGCGCGGCTGGCGATCGGCGCGATAGGCGGTGTCGGCGACAAAGACACCCAAGATGACAACGGGCTTCATGACGACAGGCTTGCCGGCCGCCATGATGCTACTCCGCATCCGGCGGAACGACGCCCTTGCGGAAGGCAAAGCAGCCATAGAAGCGGCGCTCGCCGGTCTGGATGACGCAATAGGCTTTCTTGGCGCGTTCGTAGAAGGCATAGCGCTCGACCGAAATCATCGGCCACGCCTTGCCCTCGGCGGCATCGATTTCTTTCTGGACTTCCTTCTGCACAGGCGGAATTTCGTCCGGCTTGCCGACGATCTCCATGCGCGCGGCCGCGTCGTCGACGAATGTGTCCAACGGATAAAGCGACAGCACCGCCCTGGCCACATCGGCCGCCGGCGCGTCGATACGCAACAGCTTACCGAGCACGGTCTGGCGGGCCACGGAATCGGCCGGAAAATTGGTGTCGCAGACAATCAGGTCGTCGCCGTGGCCCATCGCCCGCAGCGCCTGGAGCACATCGGCATTGAGCAGCGGATTGATCCCTTTGAGCATGGCATTCCTCGTGGAAAAGTCGGTTGGAAATCAGAGCCGCTTGCCGGTCTCTGCGTCGAAGAGGTGGACCTGGTCGAGCCGCGGCTTGAGGTGCAGCGTGTCGCCCGGCTTGAAGTCATGGCGCTCGCGAAACAGCGCCACCATCTCGCCCTCGCCGAAGCGCAGGAATACCAGCGTTTCGGAACCTGTCGGCTCGACCACGGAAATCCTTGCTGCAACGCCGTCGGGGTGGATTTCCAGATGCTCGGGCCGCACGCCGTAGACGACGGCCTGGCCGTCCTGCGCGGCGCTGTTCGCGGCGATCGGGAACGGCGTGCCCGAAATGTCGACGACCGGCTTGTCGCCCTTCTTCACGATGCCCTTCAGAAGGTTCATCGAGGGCGAGCCGATGAAGCCGGCAACGAACAGATTGGCCGGCCGGTCGAACAGTTCCAGCGGCGCGCCGACCTGCTCGATGCGGCCATCGCGCATCACCACGATCTTGTCGGCCATAGTCATGGCTTCGATCTGGTCGTGGGTGACGTAGATGGTGGTGGTCTTCAGCCGCTGGTGCAGTTCCTTGATCTCGGTGCGCATCTGGACGCGCAGCTTGGCGTCGAGGTTGGAGAGCGGTTCATCGAACAGGAACACCTGCGGGTTGCGCACGATGGCGCGCCCCATCGCCACGCGCTGGCGCTGGCCGCCGGAGAGCTGTCGCGGATAGCGCTTGAGATAGGGGGCGAGGTCGAGAATATCGGCCGCCCGCTTGACCCTTTCGGCAACCACGGCCGGATCGGTCTTGCGCAGCTTGAGCGCAAAGGCCATGTTCTGCTCCACCGTCTTGTGCGGGTAGAGCGCGTAGTTCTGGAACACCATGGCGATGTCGCGCTTGGCCGGCGGCAAATGGTTGACGACGCGGTCACCGATGGCGATCGTGCCGCCGGAAACGGTCTCCAATCCCGCCACCATCCTGAGCAGCGTGGACTTGCCGCAACCCGAGGGCCCGACCAGCACAACGAATTGGCCGTCGGGGATATCGACGCTGACGTCGTGCAGGACCTTGACGGTTCCGAACGCCTTGGCCACATTGCTGATCGCGACTTGAGCCATCATCCCCCCTGGGGTTTTGGACCTGCGGGTCCTTCGTTTGCCGTGAAGCTAACCAACGCTGATGGCAAGGGCAAGTCAGTCTCTTATAGATAAAAAACCTATTGTCGTTGACACGGCATTCGGTTGTGCGAATAGTGAAGGTGTCAGGGTTCTTGGCCCTCTTCCGCGCGCGTCGGCACGCTTGTCCGGACATCGGAAGTCGACGCGTTGCGGGAGGAAGCTGGGGCCGTAATTTTCCGGGAGTCGCGTCGTTGGGGAACACCGTTAGCGCTCCACTATCCGAAACTGTCACCATTGATCTTCTGGGAGGAACGAGATGAGAGTCAGCCTTTTCAACCAACTCATGCGCGCGGGTGCTACTCGCCGCGATGTCCTGAAGGGAGCGGCCAGCATGGCCGCGCTCTCGGCGGCATCCGGCGCGGGTCTTGGCGCATTGACGCGCCCAGCGTCCGCTGCCGATGATCTGCGCGCGCAGATTCTGCAGATCCCCGGCGTCGGCAAGGGTCAGCCGACCGACGCCGACTTCCAGAAGGTCGGCGAGCTTTGCCTCGAAGCGACCAAGGCCAACGTCAAGGAAGGCGAATTCGCCGGCGTCGAGCTCTCCTTCATGGGCCTCAACAACCAGAACCTGCACAATGTGCTGTTCCGCGGCTTCCTGAAGCCGTGGGAGGCCTATACCGGCGCCAAGATCAGCTGGATCGATCTGGCGCAAGCCGACTACAATCCGCGCCTGCAGCAGGCGATCGCCACCGGCACCGTCGATTTCGACATCATCGAAATGGGTGCGCCCTTCGAAGGCGACGTCTGCGGCAAGGGCCTCACCTCTGAAATGCCGGACTGGGTCAAGGACCAGATCGACATGAAGGACGTTGTGGCCTATCTGCAGCCGCCGGTCGGCACCTGGGATGGGAAGCAGTACCGCATCACCGTCGACGGCGACGCGCACAACTTCAACTACCGCACCGACGTGTTCTCCGACTCTGATCTGGCAGCAGCCTGGAAAGCCGATAGCGGCGACAAGGCAGGCCTGACGGAATGGGGCGTGCCGAAGACCTGGCAACAGGTGCAGGCCGTGACCAAGTTCCTCAAGGGCAAGCAGATGAAGGGCCAAGACGTCTTCGGTTATCTCGACGCGCCCAAGGCCTGGGGCGGTTTCGGCTTCTACTTCCTTGGCAGCCGTGCCAGTGCTTATGCCAAGCACCCTGATGACAAGGCGTGGCTGTTCGATCCGGATACGATGAAACCGCGCATAAACAACCCGGCTTGGGTGCGCGCAATCCAGGACGTGATCGACGCGCTGCCTTTCGAACCGCAAGATCAAATCAATGCCGACCCGAACCAGACCTGTTTCTCCCAATTCCTGGGCGGCACTGGTTCGATGCTGGCTTGGTGGGGAGACGCGGGCTCGAATGCGAAGACTAACGACTCGTCGGTCGTCGGCGATGTCACAGGATTCTCGATCCTGCCAGGCTCCGACGATGTCTACAATTCCAAGACCGGCGCCTGGGACAAACTGGCCAGCGGCCCGAATTATGCTCCGAACTGCGCCTATCTCGGCTGGGGTGTCTATGTCATGGCCCGCGTCGACAGCGACGAAAAGAAGAAGAAGGCGGCCTGGTCTGCCGCTGCTCATCTCGGCGGCAAGGACCTGTCGCTCTGGTGCGCGGCGTATCCGTCGGGCTTCCAGCCCTACCGCAACAGCCATTTCAACATTCCGGAATGGGTGGCGGCGGGTTACGACGAGGCCTTCATCACCTCGTATCTCAAGTCGGAAGCCGACAGTTACAACCATCCGAACGCGGCGATCGAGCCACGCATCCCCGGCATCTTCCAATACTACAGCGCCGCCGAGGATATTCTGGCCAACACCTTCGCCGGCAAGATGAAGGCGCAGGAAGGCGCCGACGCCATCGCCGCCGCCTGGGAGAAGCTGACCGACCAGATCGGCCGCGAAAACCAGATCAAGCTCTACAAGGCCTCGCTTGGCGTGTAGGCTGATCGTATAGTGAACAAGGGTCCGGCGGTGAAAAGCCGCCGGACCTGACCGGCCAGGCCGGTCGTAGGGGCCTTCTTATGAATGGACGAGACGCGTGGCTGACCAGACCTTGCCTACCAATGCATGGCCGGCAAACGGCGTTCCAGCCGATCTGATCGCACCGGGCCGCAAGCGGCTCGGTTTCGCCTTGATGACCGTGGCGACGCTCGGCCTGCTCGCTGTCATCGCACTGCAGATCCTCTACAAGACGGAAGTTACCACGCTCGGCTTCGACACCTGGCGGCCGGTCATCTATGCCTATGTGCTGTGGGGCGTGGCGCTCGGCGCCGGCCAGGTGCTGACGCGTGGCGAGGACGGCCAGCGCGCGCTGTTTCTTCTCCCCGCGCTCCTGTTCACCATCGCCATGGTGGTCTTCCCTACGCTGTTCGGCTTCTACATCGCGCTGACCGACTGGAACCTCAGTTCCTTCTCCGGCCGGAAATTCAATGGGCTCGACAATTTCTGGCAGATGCTGGCCGACCCCTATTACCGCAACGCGCTGTTCAACATGGTGCTCTACGTGCTCGCCGTGCTGGTCGAATATGCCATCGCGTTCGGGCTGGCGCTGCTGCTCAACGCGCAGATCCGCGCCAGAAAATTCTTCCGCGTTGTCTTCCTCCTGCCCTTGATGCTGTCGCCGGTGGCGGTGTCGTGGATGATCGGCAAATCGCTGATGGAGTACCGCTTCGGGCCGGCGGCAACACTGGCGCGCACTCTCGGCTGGGAAAACCCGGCCTTCTTCTCGGATCCAATCATCGCCCGCATCTCGATCATGGTGCTCGATGCATGGACCTTCATTCCGTTCATGATGATCATGCTGCTCGCCGGCCTGCAGGCGATGTCGCGCGAGGTGCTCGAGGCGGCGCGCGTCGACGGCGCCACCCCCTGGCAGACCTTCTGGCAAGTCACCTTCCCGCTGATGCTGCCGGTGTCGGTGACGGCGGTGATCCTGCGCATCATCTTCAAGCTGAAGCTGGCCGACATCATCATCACCGTGACCTCGGGCGGGCCCGGCGGCGCCACCGATTCAGTGTCGAGCTTCATTTACCGCGAATACCGCGACCGCTCGAATGTCGGCTACGGCACGATGCTGGCGATGGCCTACCTCGTTATCATTGTCGTGTTCGTGACGTGGCTGTTGAAATTCGCCAACCGCTTCGTGCGCAATGTAAACTGAGCCGGCAGATATCATGAGCGTCCAGACCACCGACTATACCGCCTCAGAAATCCGCTCGCCGGCGAGCTTTCTCGCCAATCGCGTCTTCATCTACGGCGCGCTGGTGTTCTGGGCCTTCATCTGCCTGTTCCCGATCTATTGGACGATAACCACCTCGTTCAAGACCGCGGTCGACGTCACCCAGGGCCATCTCATCCCCTTCGTCGACTTCCAGCCGGACTGGAAAGGCTGGCGCTCGCTCGGCCTGTCGCCGGACTCGATCTTCCAGACCTCGACAGTGCGCGAGGAATTCCTCAAGCGCTTCATGAACTCGGCCATCACCTCGGTCGGCGCGTCGAGCCTGGCCATCGTCATCGGCAGCCTCGCCGCCTACGGCCTGACCCGCTATCGCTATCACTTCGCCTGGTTCAAGAACGAGGACATCTCCTTCTTCTTCCTGTCGCAACTGATCCTGCCGCCGGTGGTGTTGGCGCTCCCCTTCCTCGTGCTCTACCGCGAAGTCGGCCTGCTCGACACGCGCATCGGGCTGATCCTGCTCTACACGCTGATGGTGCTGCCGATCGTCATCTGGATCATGCGTGACCAGTTCAACTCGATCCCGGTCGAACTGGAGGAAGCTGCACTCGTCGACGGCCTGTCGATCTGGGGCGCCTTCTTCCGCATCGTCATGCCGATCGCGCTGCCGGGCATGGTCGCCGCCTTCATCCTGGCGATGGTGCTGTGCTGGAACGAATATTTCTTTGCCGCGCTTCTGACCTCGACCGACGCCAAGACCATCCCTGTCATGGTGGCGAGCCAGACAGGCTCACAAGGCATCAACTGGTGGTCGATGGCAGCACTCGCCACCGCAGCCATCGCACCGCTTGCCGTCATCGGCATCGCGCTGGAACGCTACCTGATCATGGGCATGACGGCGGGAGCCGTGAAGTAGGCGATGGCCACCCAATACTGGTTTGCGCGCAATTTCCGCGTTGGCTACAACGGGTACCACCGCTACCGCAAAGGCGTGATGCCGATCAGCTGGCAAGGTCGCGCGGTGATTGCCGGCTTTGTCGTGGCGATGGTGGCTGGCGGCCTGTCGATGCTACTGATCGTGCTCTACGCCAAGACGTTTGCGCTCGGTGTCACGCTCTTTGCCATCCTTGCTGTTGCCGGCGGCGGTACCTTCATCTGGGCTGTGGCGACCAAGAGCGATCCGGACAAATCGACCGCCCAATACAGAGCCGAGAGGCGTGGCATCCGCACCCCCTAGTTTGCGCCTACATCGCCTCTGCCGGAGCAAAGAAGCAGTTTTCGTGCTCCTCGTTCGGATGCAGGCAGATGTGAAAGTTGCCGTCGCCGGAAGGACTGACACTGGCGTAGGGGACGAAATAGCGGTTCTTGTGAGTGACTTTGCGATGATCTCCCGGCCGCAAGATGATCACATAGCCATCGGGCTGCGGTGTTACGGTCACGCTGGGAATGCTGCCACATTCGCCTGTCGACGGATCGCCGTCACAGCAGGCTGGCGGATAAGTCCAGCCGCTATTGGCGCTGTGCGCAAAAACAGAGACATCCTCAAGCGCCGCAGCCGTGGCGATCACGCCTGCCAAGCTCGCCATGCGTCGTTTTTCGACCGCGCCCACCGAACGGCTCCAAGCGCCCAACGGCGTAATTTGGAGCCATTGTACTTTATTCGCGTATGCTAATATAGCGAGAGGAGAGCGTCGCTGGTCTAGCGCGAAAGCTTCGTGCGCAGGTGATCGAGGATCATGGCTACGCCCTTCTGCCCCATCTCCGCCGAGGCGTCGGGCGCGGTTGCCGTGTACCAGCCCGTGTTGTCGATGAAATGGCTGGCGTCCACCGCTTCCGGGCACAGCGCCAGCATCAGCGATGTCTCGCCGATGCCAGCATGGTCGAACGGATAGTGGCCGTTCATTGCCGCCGGCATCAGCGGATGCACCTGCACCCAGTTGAAGAAATTGCCGCCCTCGGCGTGCTCGGCATAGTAGCCGGCCATTGCCTGCGAGCCCCACCAACCCTCGCCACGTTCCTTTTCGAGGAAGCGGAAGATCGCCTGCCGGCCGGCGGCCTTGAAGGCGAGATCGGTCGGCATGCCGGCAGCGAAATTCTCGGTCTGATGGTGGATGATGGCGTGGATGTTGCGAAAGCCGATGCGCAGCAGGCTGTGGAACAGCTCTTCCGCGAATGGCGCCAGCGCGTTGCCGCCGACCTGCACCGAACCGCTGCCTTCCGGCGGCACTACGGCATAGCTGGCCGCGCCGTAGTAAAAGGGCGGCAGGATGACGATGTCGGCTTCCTTCTCGAACAGCTCCAGCGTCTTGACGACGGCCAGCGTGTCCATGCCGACCGCCATGTGCTCGCCATGGTATTCGAGCACGCCGAGCGGCAGCACTACCGGCCAGTTCTCCGCGATCGCTCTGCGGATCTGGTGCGGCAGCATCAATTCATAGCGCATGCCCCTACTCCAAATTGGTGTGGCGAGCACGCATCGCTTCGGGCGAGAAGCCGGTGAGATCCTTGAGCTTCAGCACCATCACTTCGAAGAGCAGGAACAGCGCGCCTTCGAACAGCGAACCCATCGGAAGCACCGAGGTCTTCGCCGGTCCTTGGTCGCTGGCCATGGTCTGCGCCGGGATGAGCAAGGTGAAGTCGGCGCGCCTGGCTGCGCTGCTTTCGGCCTCGGCGGTGAGCAGCAACACCTTGGCACCTGCATCGCGGGCAACCTGCATCAGGGTCAGCACGGTGGTGGTCTCGCCCGGCCCGGAGCTGACCAGGAAGACATCGCCCTCGCCCAGCGGCGGCGTGGTCATGTCGCCGACCACCGACACCGGCAGACCGAGATGGTAGAGCCGCATGGCAAAGCCCTTAACCTGCAGCGCCTCGCGGCCGCAGCCATAGACGGCGATTTTGCCGGCGCCGGCCAGCATGGCGCAGGCGGCGTCGGTCCGGCTCTCGTCGACCCGGGCAAGCACCGTGCCGAGTTCACCCAGCGCGGTGTCGAACAGGCTCGTGCCGATGCCGGTCATACGCGTTCCACCCGCTTGCGGGACCCGAAAAACGATCGCGATCTTTTCTTCACGCTTCCCCCGAACAGCTTGTTTTTGTTCATGCTATCACCGCGAAAATGCGTGTCCAACGGCGCTCTGTGCTTTTGCTGTGCCACCGGCATGATAGTGTCATGTCAGACAAATCAATCCCGGGAAAATGGCAGGACATGAAGACACGGCATTTCGACCGCATCGGCAATGGCGGCATAGACTTCACCGAGCTCGGCTTCGGCACGGCGCCGCTCGGCAATCTCTACCGCGCCGTCTCCGACGAGGATGCCAGCGCCACGCTGGAAGCGGCATGGCGGACCGGCTGCCGCTACTTCGACACCGCCCCGCTCTATGGGCTCGGCCTGTCGGAAACCCGGCTCAATCCTTTCCTGCGCGGCAAGAAGCGGGACGACTATGTGCTGTCGAGCAAGGTCGGGCGCATCATGCGTGCCTGTCCGCCCGAACAGCGCACCGGCATCGGCAAGTTCTTCGACACGCCGTCGCGCCGCGAAGTCTACGACTACAGCTATGACGGCGTCATGCGCTCCTTCGAGGCTTCGCTGGAGCGGCTCGGCGTCGACCGCATCGACATCCTCTTTGTGCACGATGTCGACATATTCACCCATGGCAGCAAGGCAGCTGCGGACCAGCGCATCGAGGAGTTCATGACCTCCGGCTATTACGGGCTGCTGTCGCTGCGCGACCAGGGCGCGATCAAAGCATTCGGCGGCGGCATCAACGAATGGCAGGTCTGCCAGACGTTGGCCGAGCGCGGCGACTTCGATCTTTTCCTGCTGGCCGGGCGCTACACGCTGCTGGAACAGGAGGCGCTGGCCTCCTTCCTGCCGCTTTGCCAGGAACGCGGCATCGGCATCGTTCTCGGCGGCCCCTACAATTCCGGCATACTGGCAACGGGCCCGAAGCCCGGCGCCTACTACAACTACTCAGAGGCGCCGCAGGATATCCTGGACCGCGTCGCCCGCATCGAAACCGTGTGCACGCGCCACGGCGTGCGCCTGATCGAAGCGGCGCTGCAATTCCCTCTGCTGCATCCCTGCGTCGTCTCGGTGATCCCGGGCGGCCAACGGCCGAGCGAGGTAGAAAGCAACCGCTCGCTGCTCGATGCCACGCTACCGCCAGCGCTGTGGGCCGACCTCAAGCAGGAAGGCCTGATGCGCGATGATGCGCCAACCGCATAAGGCGGCCTTCCTCTCGGCCGGCGACCCCAATCGGAGGCAAAAGAAAAGCCGGGCAAGCCCGGCTTTTCTGATCTCTAAAGAAAAAGGTCTTAGTTGACCGCGTCCTTGAGGCCCTTGCCGGCCGAAAACTTCGGCACGGTGCGCGCCGGAATCTTCACTTCAGCGCCGGTCTGCGGGTTGCGGCCGGTCGATGCAGCGCGTTTTGACACGGTGAAATTTCCGAAGCCGACAAGCCGGACATCGCCGCCCTTCTTCAGTTCGCCACTGATCACGGAAAACACCGCATCGACGGCAGACTGTGCGTCACCCTTCGAAATGCTCGCAGCGTCGGCGACAGCGGACACCAGTTCGTTCTTGTTCATCAAAATTTCCTTCCATGAGAAAACCGGAAGAACACTCGACTCATCCGGCAGGAAAGGGACTTTAGAAAGAAGCGTTCCTGCAACCAAGTCGAAAAAGCAGCAAGCGGTCGAAAAAAGCCCGGAATTCCGGGGTTTTTCACATGAAAAAGCCGGGCGCGAGGCCCGGCTTTCGTTTTGTGCGCTGCAACTTTAGCTAAAACTAATGTGCAAGCGACTTTCCGGCATCGTCCGTCGTATCGGCGGCGGCCGGCGGGTTGACCGGTTCGACCCACTCGATCGGCTCCGGCATGCGCACCAGCGCATGACGCAGCACCTCGCCGACGCGTGAGACCGGAATGATTTCCATGCCGTTCTTCACATTGTCCGGAATCTCCGCCAGGTCCTTGGCGTTGTCTTCCGGGATCAGCACCTTCTTGATGCCGCCGCGCAGCGCGGCCAGCAGCTTCTCCTTCAGACCACCGATCGGCAGCACCCTGCCGCGCAGCGTGATCTCGCCGGTCATCGCGACATCGGCCTTGATCGGAATGCCGGTCAGGACAGATATGATCGCGGTCGCCATCGCCACGCCGGCCGACGGCCCGTCCTTCGGGGTTGCGCCCTCCGGCACGTGGACGTGGATGTCGCGCTTGTCGAACAGCGGCGGCTCAATGCCGAAATCGATGGCCCGCGAGCGGACATAGGAGGCCGCCGCCGAGATCGATTCCTTCATCACGTCGCGTAAATTGCCGGTCACCGTCATGCGGCCCTTGCCGGGCATCATGACGCCTTCGACAGTCAGCAGCTCGCCGCCGACTTCCGTCCAGGCAAGACCGGTGACGACACCAACCTGATCGTCGGCCTCAACCTGGCCGAAGCGGAAGCGGGGAACACCGAGATAGTCGGCGAGATTGTCCGCCGTGATCTTCACCGTCTTCTTCTTCGTCTTCAGGATCTCGGTCACCGCCTTGCGTCCGAGCTTCATCAGCTCGCGCTCCAGGCTCCTGACGCCCGCTTCGCGGGTGTAGGTCTGGATGATGCCGCGGATCGCGTCCTCGCCGACGGAGAATTCCTTCGGCTGCAGCGCGTGATCGCGGATCACCTTCGGCATCAGGTGCCGCTTGGCGATCTCGATCTTCTCGTCCTCGGTATAGCCGGCGATACGGATGATCTCCATGCGGTCCATCAAGGGCGCAGGGATGTTCAGCGTATTCGCCGTCGTCACGAACATCACGCTCGACAGGTCGTATTCGACCTCGAGGTAATGGTCCATGAACGTCGAGTTCTGCTCGGGATCGAGCACTTCGAGCAAGGCCGACGACGGATCGCCGCGGAAATCCTGGCCCATCTTGTCGATCTCATCGAGCAGGAAGAGCGGGTTGGACTTCTTGGCCTTCTTCATCGACTGGATGACCTTGCCGGGCATCGAGCCGATATAGGTGCGCCGGTGACCACGGATCTCGGCCTCGTCGCGCACGCCGCCCAGCGCCATGCGGATGAACTCGCGGCCGGTCGCCTTGGCGATCGACTTGCCGAGCGAGGTCTTGCCGACGCCGGGAGGGCCGACGAGGCATAGGATCGGCCCCTTCAGCTTCTTCTGGCGGCTCTGCACGGCGAGATACTCGACGATGCGGTCCTTGACCTTGTCGAGGCCGAAATGGTCGGTGTCGAGCACGTTCTGCGCGAAAGCCAGGTCATGCCTGACCTTGGAGTTCTTGCCCCACGGGATCGACAGGATCCAGTCGAGATAGTTGCGCACGACGGTCGATTCAGCCGACATCGGCGACATCGTCCTCAGCTTCTTCAGTTCAGCTTCCGCCTTCTCGCGGGCCTCCTTGGAGAGCTTGGTCTTCTTGATGCGCGCCTCGATCTCGGCGGCCTCGTCGCGGCCGTCCTCGCCTTCGCCGAGCTCCTTCTGGATCGCCTTCATCTGCTCGTTGAGGTAGTACTCGCGCTGGGTCTTCTCCATCTGGCGCTTGACGCGCGAGCGGATGCGCTTCTCCACCTGCAGGACGGAGATCTCGGCTTCCATGAAGCCCATCGCCTTTTCCAGCCGCTCCTTGACGGAAAGCGTGGCCAGCATCTCCTGCTTCTCGGGGATCTTGATGGCGAGATGCGAGGCGACCGTGTCGGCGAGCTTGGAATAATCGTCGATCTGGCTGGCGGCGCCAACCACTTCGGGCGAGATCTTCTTGTTCAGCTTGACGTAATTCTCGAAGTCGGTGACGACCGAACGCGCCAGCGCCTCGATCTCGACCTCTTCCTCTTCCGGCTCGACCAGCGCCGAAGCACGGGCCTCATGGAAGTCGGGACGGTCTGTGAACGACACGATCTTCGCGCGCGAAGCGCCCTCGACCAGCACCTTCACGGTACCATCGGGAAGTTTCAGCAGTTGCAGCACGTTGGCGAGCGTGCCGATATCGAAGATGGCATCGGGCTCGGGATCGTCGTCTGCGGCATTCATCTGGGTCGCCAGCAGGATCTGCTTTTCCTGACCCATCACCTCTTCCAGCGCCTTGATCGACTTTTCGCGCCCGACGAAGAGCGGAACGATCATGTGCGGGAACACCACGATGTCGCGCAGCGGGAGGACTGCGAAGACGCCGTCGCTGGGAGCCTTTGATAATTTGGCCATTGTCCAACCTTTCATGTCGCGGCCACCAAACGGCCAACCGCGAATCTCATATTAGCGACCGGCGGTCGTTCCGCCTACCACCGTTTGTGACGGGAGTTTTACAGCACAGAATTTGGCACCGCGGCCTTCTGTTGTTAGTTGGATGCACAAGGGACAAAGATCAAGGGTTAACACCGCCGGTTCCTCCGTATTGCGATCCGTTCGTTCGTTGCAAGGCGGCCCATCCGCAACAAAAAGGGCGCAACATCAAGGCGGCGTTGCGGCGCGGTCAGAAAAATCCAGTCCAGACGGGCAACCTAGCGTCATCAATCAACCACTGGTACCTGCACGGGCCCCGGAAAGAGCGGATTGCGCAGGAGATTGGACTCGATCTTTCCCCAGCCCTTGCGCGCTGCCCAATCGAATGCCGCAAGACCCTTTTGCGTGCGTTCTTCCGCATCCGTAAAATCCCGGAATACCAGCGCCTTGCCAACCCGGAAATAAGAGAACCATACCCAGGGACGGCGGCAGAACCATCTCGCCAATTCCCAATGAAATTCATCGACTGCAGCCTGAACCATTGGCCCCACGACAACGACCTGCTCCCACCTGAAATAGTCTTCAAAGAGGCGGCGCTTGTCTTCATCATTCGGCTCGCGACCCAGGTTCTGCGCATCGGCGATTGCATGCCGGAGCGGCTCCGGCATGCGATCGACCAGATGCGGATGGTCTCGATCAAGCCGCAACAAATGCAACGCAACCCAGGTCTCTATGAACACTACGCGATTGATTTCACGAAACTTGTCGACGAACCTGTCGTAGGAGGCGACACGTTCCGCATGGGACAAAATCGAGGTGACATCAATCACCGCAAGGACTCTCGCCGCGACATCGGCCAGCTTGAGATACCAGTACGCCCATAAGGCTCCATGCGAAGCGATTATCGCAAAGGGGAAGCTGCGACCGGCGCTTCTGTAGAGTTCGTAATAGGATGCCGCGCGCAGGGCCATATCATCGGGCGAGCCACCCCGCGCTTCA
Organism: Mesorhizobium sp. IMUNJ 23033; assembly: GCF_044778005.1. Classification (NCBI taxonomy): domain Bacteria; kingdom Pseudomonadati; phylum Pseudomonadota; class Alphaproteobacteria; order Hyphomicrobiales; family Phyllobacteriaceae; genus Mesorhizobium; species Mesorhizobium sp. IMUNJ 23033. The sequence goes on along the minus strand of NZ_JBJACT010000007.1, from coordinate 256,336 downwards.
GCCTGGGCCCTGACCTGCGCTGCGGTCGTCGACGACGCGTCGTCGTCCGTAACCGGCCTAACGTCAAGGATTCCCGACACCATCCGCAAGCCCCCCTGCCGCCGAGAGCTTAGCGACGCCGGGATAATATCTCGCAAATTTCCGGCTTCAAATGCGACCCAACGTTGCACGCGCCAGCCCTTGCAATTTTCAATAAGAAACGGCGCCCACAGGCGCCGTCCAAATCAAAAACAGTTGGTCGTCGAAGAGGCTACGCGCTGACGTTGCCCTTCTTTTCCTTCTGCTCGGAATAGATGTAGAGCGGCCGGGCGTTGCCGGACACCACCTCTTCCGAAATAACCACTTCGCGCACGCCTTCCAGAGCCGGCAGCTCGAACATGGTGTCGAGCAGGATCGCTTCCATGATCGAGCGCAGGCCGCGCGCGCCGGTCTTGCGCTCGATGGCGCGCTTGGCGATCGCCGACAGCGCGTTCTCGTGGAAGGTCAGGTCGACATTCTCCATCTCGAACAGGCGCTGATACTGCTTGACCAGCGCATTCTTCGGCTCGGTCAGGATCTGGATCAGTGCCGGCTCGTCGAGGTCTTCCAGCGTCGCCAGGACCGGCAGACGGCCGACAAACTCGGGAATGAGACCGAACTTCAGCAGATCCTCGGGCTCGACCAGGCGGAAAACGTCGCCGGTGCGGCGATCCTCGGGCGAAGCGACGATGGCGCCGAAGCCGATCGAGGTTTTTCTGCCGCGATCCGAAATGATCTTGTCCAGCCCGGCGAAGGCGCCGCCGCAGATGAACAGGATGTTGGCGGTGTCGACCTGCAGGAATTCCTGCTGCGGATGCTTCCGGCCGCCCTGCGGCGGCACCGAAGCGACGGTGCCTTCCATGATCTTCAGCAGCGCCTGCTGCACGCCCTCGCCCGACACGTCGCGGGTGATCGAGGGGTTGTCGGACTTGCGCGAGATCTTGTCGATCTCGTCGATGTAGACGATGCCGCGCTGGGCGCGCTCGACATTGTAGTCGGCCGACTGCAGCAGCTTCAGGATGATGTTCTCGACGTCCTCACCGACGTAACCGGCCTCGGTCAGCGTCGTGGCGTCGGCCATGGTGAAGGGAACGTCGATAATGCGGGCGAGCGTCTGCGCCAGCAGCGTCTTGCCGCAACCGGTCGGGCCGATCAAAAGGATGTTGGACTTGGCCAGCTCGACGTCGTTGTTCTTGCCGGCATGCGCGAGGCGCTTGTAATGGTTGTGGACGGCCACCGACAGCACGCGCTTGGCGTAGGGCTGGCCGATGACGTAGTCGTCGAGGACCTTGAGTATCTCCTGCGGTGTCGGCACGCCTTCGCGCGACTTCACCATCGAGGTCTTGTTCTCCTCGCGGATGATGTCCATGCAGAGTTCGACGCACTCGTCGCAGATGAAGACCGTCGGACCGGCGATCAGCTTGCGCACTTCGTGCTGGCTTTTGCCGCAAAACGAGCAATAGAGCGTGTTCTTGGAATCGCCGCCGTTGCTGCCGACCTTGCTCATTTTCCAGTCCTTTCATGGCCGCCCGCCGATGGTCTGGCTGAAAGGGCGCATAATTCAATCTATCGCGGGAATTCGCCGCCGCCAGTGTCCCAACTCACACAACGTATTCCGAACGAAACACAAATCAGAAAACGTCGCAATGATTCGCACAAACCCCACGCAAAGCTAAGCCGTCGAAAATCAACATAGCCTTAACGTAGGCAATCCCAACCGTCGAGGGAACAGCCAATTGTGGCCGAAATGCCGCAAAGCGTACCAAAAGCGCGTTATCCCCGCCATCCAGCTGCCATTGCGGGCTTATGCGGCAACACCTTCGACCGGTTCGCGCGTCGAAATCACCTTGTCGATGAGGCCGAAATCCTTGGCCTCGTCGGCGGTCATGAAATGGTCGCGGTCGAGCGTCTTTTCGATCTCATCGTAGCTCTTGCCGGTGTGCTTGACATAGACCTCGTTGAGACGGCGCTTCAGCTTGATGATGTCCTGGGCATGGCGCTCGATGTCGGACGCCTGGCCCTGGAAGCCGCCGGAAGGCTGGTGAACCATGATGCGGGCGTTCGGCGTGGCAAAGCGCATGTCCTTTTGGCCGGCGCAAAGCAGCAGCGAGCCCATCGAGGCGGCCTGACCGATGCACAGCGTCGACACCGCCGGCTTGATGAATTGCATGGTGTCGTAGATCGCCATGCCCGAGGTGACGACACCGCCCGGCGAATTGATGTAGAGGTTGATTTCCTTCTTCGGGTTCTCGGCCTCGAGGAACAAAAGCTGTGCACAAACCAGCGTCGCCATGCCGTCCTCCACCGGACCGGTGATGAAGATGATGCGCTCTTTCAGCAGGCGCGAGAAAATGTCGTAGGCCCGCTCGCCGCGATTGGTCTGTTCGACCACCATCGGAACGAGGTTCATGTAGGTTTCGACGGGGTTCTTCATGACTATCCCTTTTTGGAGATGGGATTCCGGCGCCGGGAGATGAGCAAGTCGGGCAGAATCGGTTCTTGACGGTTACGTTGTAAATAGGATGCCGGCTCACCCTAGCGCAAGGCCGCCCCTCCTAGCCATCTGGTTAAGTCGAATCAAGCGTTGAGCGCAAGGAATTGCGGCCGGCCGCCGGTAGCAATTCCTTAACCGCGCCGCTTAACGAAACGCGGCAAAAACACTTCCTCGCGATGCGCCTTGCGCTACACTTCTGCGTTGAACTGTACCAAGAGTTCGCGAAGGGGGAGTGTCATGATCCGGAAAAGTCCTGCATCGCTCGCCGTTGCCAGCCTTGCAATCCTTGCCACCGCGTCCGAAACCGCGGCCGGCGGCCGCGCGCTTGAATGTTATGAACCAGAGCACAGGCCGGCCCTCTACGACACCGTCTATGAGGACGTGATGGTGAGCCCTGGCGGGCAGCTGGTCGACTACGATCCGCCAATCTACGGCACGCGCGAGAGTGTGGAGCTGATCGCGCCGCCTCGCGTCACCTATGAAGTCGTGCCGGCCCTCACGCGTACCATCTACCACACGGTCAAGGTCGACGATGGCGGCTATGCCTGGGAGTGGCGCGTCATCCACGGCCGCAAGGTGCTGTGCAAGGTCTGGCGCAAGGCGCGATATGCGCGCGTTGCCGAAACGGTGGTCGTCGAGCCCGAGCGCACGCGGCGCGTGGTCCTTCCGGCTGAATATGAAAGTGTCGCCCGAGAAGTACTGGTGCGACCGGAACGACGCCGCATCACCGAGGTTGCACCTTCATACCAGAAGGTAGCGCGCCGGGTGCTGGTGCGAGAAGGCTCCACCAAGTGGCGGCGCGTGCATATTGCAAAGCACTGCCTGGATTAGATTGTGACCTCGCATGCATCACGGTAGGCATTCGAGAATCCGGATTGCTGGACTTCAACCAGGAGGATAGCCTGCATGGCAGCGGAACTTCGGTTGAGCTGCATGCGCGAACTGGAAATTTCCAATCAAGAACTATCAGACTTGGCGGAAGAAGCGCTGGGGCTTGCCAAAAGCTATTGGAGTTCCCTTGAGGGACTCCCGGCATATCCATCAACCAGCGGAAAACAAACCGCCGAACTCTTCTCGCAGTCATGGCCGGAGGAAGGGCGGGGCCGCGACGTCCTGCGGGATTTCAAGATGATCGCCTCGCATGCGCGACCTTCCACTGGCAGGTTCTTCGGCTACGTGGTCGGGTCAGGCGAACCTGTTGGGGCGCTGGGAGAATTGTTCGCTGCGGTACTCAATCAGAATGTCACGTCATGGCGGTCAGCGCCGGCTGCGACATCGATAGAGCGCGCCGTCATCGGATGGTTGGCACAAGCGGTCGGCTGCGACGGATTCGCAGGCAGCCTGTGCGGCGGCGGGTCGGCGGCCAACCTCATGGCACTGGCGATGGCGCGTGAAGCCAAGCTTCCAGCCAACGAAACGGGTATGCGGCCCTGCGTGATCTATGCGTCCGCGCAAGTGCACATGTCCATTCCGAAGGCTGTCGCGCTGCTGGGCATCGGCAGAAAGAACCTTCGGCTGATTCCTGTCGACGGCGAACTCAGGATGCGGATGGACGCGCTCGAGGCCGCCATTGCCGACGACCGGAAGTCGGGAAACACCCCCATCGCCATCGTGGCCACTGTCGGTGCGGTCGCCACCGGCGCGATCGATCCGCTCAGCGAAATTGCGGACATCGCCCACAAGGAAGACCTGTGGCTACATGTCGATGGCGCCTATGGAGGACTGGCAGCCTTGGCGGTGCCGGAAAAATTCCAGGGATTGTCCTTGGCGGATTCGCTGTCGCTCGATGCGCATAAATGGCTGTATCAGCCACTCGATTGCGGCTGTCTCCTCTATCGAGATCGGAACATTGCGCGCGAAGCCTTTTCGCACAGTGGGGACTATGTGAAGATTTTCAGCCAAGCTCCTGAGGAGGCATTTGCTTTTTTCGAGGAGTCGATCGAGCTTTCGCGACGGTTCCGCGCATTGAAGCTCTGGATGTCGCTGCAGTATCACGGGCGCCGTGCTTTCCGCGAAGCCATCGGCGCGCGATCTCCATCATGCTCAGATGCTTGCGCAGACAATCGCGTCGCATCCGGAGCTGGAATTGCTTGCGCCCGTGCCACTCAGCGCGGTCTGTTTCCGTCACCTTTCGAAAGATAACGAAGCGATCTTGCGACGTGTCAACGCACGCGGCCGGGTGTATCTGTCGAATGCGACGATCAATGGCCATTTCGCGCTGCGGGCGTGTTTCGTCAATCACCGGACGAAATCAGAAGACGTGCGGGCGATTGTGTCCGAAGTCGTTGCCGCCGCCGACGAACTCAATCGCTGAGCCGCTATGCGTTTTCGACCTGGTGCGGTTCAAGCCACCTCAGCCCGCAGCCAATTCTTCAGGCCGGCAATGTCGCCGTCGCCGACTGCCGCCGCCACGCGCCGGCCGACCGCCGCACCGAATTTGTAGCCATGGCCGGAGCAGGCCGAGACGATCAGGCATTTGCCCTTCTCATGCGCCAGAAACTTCTCGTCGGCGGTGAAGGTGTAAGCGCAGGTGACGACCTCGGTCACCTTGTACTCTTCGATGCGGGCGATGGGCGGCGAGAACAGGTTGCGGATCGCCTCCCCCTCGCCCGGCACCGGCTCGCGGTTCCAGTCGGCGTCGCTGGTCGGCACCCTATGCAGGCCGGAGCCGAATTTCATGCCGGCGCCACGCGAGATCGGGATAATATAGCCGTCGGTGGTGCCGCCAACGTCGAGGACGACGGGGGCCGCCTCCCAGGTCGCTTTCAGATCCGCCGGCGGTTCGACATAGGCGAGCGCGGTGCGAAAAGTCTTCAGTTCGCCGCCGAGTTCCGGAAACAGTTTCAACACCCAGGCGCCGGCCGCGACAACGATGCGGTCGGCCTGCATGGTCTCGCCAGAGGCCAGCACGATGCGGCCGGCCTCGGCGTCGACCTCCGTCACCTTGCTGTGTTCATAGATGTTGGCGCCGTTGGCGCGCAGCCATGCCGCGAGACCCGAGGCGATCCTGCGGCAATGCAGGGCGCCGCCTTCCGTCGAGAAATAGGCGTAGCGGAACGATTTGGGCTCGAGGAACGGCCAGCGCTCGACCGCAGCGTCAGGCTCGAACAATGCGAACGGAAAACTCCCCTCCTCCAGACCTTCGCGGTATTCCGCGGCCTCGTCGCCCGGCTCGCGCGAGATGCAGAGGAAACCCCTGGGATCGAGATGGATTTCGCCGAGATCGGCCCACATCTCGTCCCAGGCCTCATAGGCTTCGGTGATCAATCGGCCATAGCCGGTTCCGGCACGGTAGGCGCGACGTATGACGCGGTGATGGTCGCCTGACGCGGCGAGCGGATTGGGGATCGGCCCCTGCTCGACGATCGAGACGCTGTGGCCGGCCTTGACCAGCGACCATGCCGTCGAAAGCCCGGCAATGCCCGCACCGACCACAATCACGTTCATCGAAACCATCCTTCCGCAGCCGCTTCTTCTGGCGCAATACATTGGGTTGCCAGGCGCCAACATACGGTCTGGCAGCGGGCAGGCAAGGCGCGCTAATCATCTGGCATGACCGAATTGATGCCTTCCTATCTCGCGTTTGATCCAGCCAGCCGCCGCCTGCAGCTCGATCCGCATGAACCGGCGTTCTTCCAGAACCCATACGAGACCTATGCCTTCCTGCATGGCGCATCGAGTGCCTTCTTCTGGGAGGATTACGGCTTCTGGTGCTTTGGCGGCTTCGACGACGTCAACCGCCTGCTGCGCGACCGCCTCTTCGGCCGCCAGAACCCGGCCGGCATTCCCGACAGCCGCGGCGTCGGTGCTGACCGCTCGCATCTCCGCGCCTTCGACGGCATCGAGGCGAATTCGATGCTGGAGCTCGAGCCGCCGGTGCACACCAGGCTCAGGACGCTGGTCAACCGCGCCTTCGTCTCGCGCCAGGTCGAGCGGCTCCGGCCGCGCGTCGAGGCTTTAGCCAACGAGTTGATCGACCGGTTCGAGCCTGATGGAGTCGACCTGCTGCCGTCCTTCGCTTCGCCCCTGCCGATCACCATCATTGCCGAAATGCTCGGCGTGCCGGTCGAGATGGGGCCGCAGCTGCTCGACTGGTCGCACCAGATGGTTGCCATGTACATGCATGGCCGCACGCGTGAGACCGAGGAGACAGCCAATCGCGCCGCGCGCGACTTTTCCGACTTTTTGCGCGGCTATGTCGCCGAGCGACGTAAGCAGCCGGGCGACGACCTGTTGTCGCTGCTGATCGCGGCGCAGGAGGACGGCCAAAAACTGTCGGAGGACGAACTGGTGTCCTCGGCCATCCTGCTGCTCAATGCCGGCCATGAGGCGACCGTGCACCAGACCGGCAATGCCGTGCGTTCGATCCTGGCGCAAGGCGGTGACCCCAGCCGCTTCTTCACCACGCCGGACGCGACTGCGGCAACGGTGGAGGAATGCCTGCGCTTCGACGCGCCGCTGCATATGTTCCTGCGCTATGCCTATGAGGAGATCGAGGCCGGGCCCGGGATCTTGCTCAAGCCTGGCGACAAGATCGCGCTGCTGCTCGGCATGGCCAATCACGATCCCCTGGCCTTTGCCGAACCTGGCGCTTTCCGGCCCGGACGCGGGGACCAGAAGAACGTCTCGTTCGGCGCCGGCATCCATTTCTGCATCGGCGCGCCTCTGGCGAGGCTGGAATTGCAGGTGTCGCTGAAGACCTTGTTCGAACGACAGCCCCGGCTCCACCTTGCGGATGAGCCGCGCTTCCGCGACACCTTTCATTTCCATGGGCTGGAAAGGCTCGCGGTGGCTTTCTGACCAGCGACAGGACCAGATGATTGAGACAATGAGATTCGCGTTCCTGCAGGAGCCGCCCTTCTGCTTCACCGACGCATCGGCGGTTCTGGGGGGCTGCGACGCCATGCTCGCCGACAAGGTTTGCCAGCTGTTGGAACTGGAGAGCTTTTCACCTATCGAGACAGAGTTCGCCGAGCTGCTTCCCGGGCTCGCCTCGGGCCGGTGGGACATGACCACGGGACTGTTCATTTCGGACGAACGCAAAAAACTCGTCGATTTCTCGCGGCCGATCTGGGTCCTGCAGGACGGGCTGCTGGTGGCGAAAAGCAATCCGCACGCGTTCGACGGTTACAGGTCTGTCGCCCGGGACCCGTCGGCCCTGATTGGCGTCATCTCAGGCCAGGTCCAGCATCAGACAGCCCTGCAAAACAATGTTCCGTCCGAGCGCATCAGGATCTTCGCCACGCAGGCCGAAGCGGCTGACGCCGTTGCGGCCGGTGCGGTGCATGCCTATGCCAGCGTCGCCATGGCGCATCGCGGCTATCTGGGCAGGCACCCCGAGGCAGATCTCGCGGTCATCAACGTTCCGGCAGAGGAAAAGCAACCGGCGGCCGGCGCTTTCGCGCTGGCCAAGGGCAATGCGGCGCGGCTTCAACGCATCGATTCCTGTCTTGGCCACCTGCTGGGAAGCACATGGCATCGGGAGATGATGGGCGAATACGGATTTTCCGGCAGCGATATCGACCGCCTGCTCTGATCCGCCGACAGGCCGTCAAAGCTTGATCACATACTCCTTGCGGGTGGTTTCGAGCACTTCCCAGCTACCCTTGAAACCGGGCCGGAGCACGAAGCTGTCGCCGGCCCTGACAGTGCGCTCTTCGCCACCCTCCTCGGCGATGACGGAAATGCCCGACAGGATGTGGCAGAACTCCCACTCGTCATAGACGATGCGCCATTTGCCCGGCGTCGATTCCCAGATGCCGGCATAGAGATCGCCGTCGCGCTCCTCGACGTTCCAGGTGCGGAATTTCGGATCGCCCGAGATCAGACGATCCGGCGCCGGCGCACCGGCTTCCGGCTCGACGCTGTCGATATCGACGGACAGAAAGTTCGGCGTGGTCATGATCTCAGACCTTGTCCAGCGCCTGTTCCAAATCGGCGACGATGTCGTTGACATCCTCGATGCCGATAGAAAGCCTGACCGTGTCGGGCCCGGCGCCCGCCTTGACCTTCTGCTCGTCGGAAAGCTGGCGATGCGTGGTCGAGGCCGGGTGGATGACCAGCGATTTGGTGTCGCCGACGTTGGCAAGGTGCGAGAACAGTTCGAGCGCCTCGACGAATTTGACGCCCGCCGCATAGCCGCCCTTGAGACCGAAGGTGAAGACGGCACCGGCGCCGAGCGGCGAGTACTTCTTCTGCAGGGCGTTGTTCTTGTCGCTGGGCAGGCCAGGATAGTTCACCCAGGCGACCTTGGGGTGGTTGGAGAGCCAGCCGGCAACCGTCACGGCGTTGTCGCAGTGGCGCTGCATGCGCAGCGGCAGGGTTTCCAGCCCGGTCAGGATCAGGAAGGCGTTGAAAGGCGAGATCGCCGGACCGATGTCGCGCAGGCCGAGCACGCGCGCGGCGATGGCGAAGGCGAAATTGCCGAAGGTCTCGTGCAGGATGATGCCGCCATATTCGGGGCGTGGCTCCGACAGCATCGGATATTTGCCCGACTTCGACCAGTCGAAGGTGCCGCCGTCGACGATGGCGCCGCCGATCGAATTGCCGTGGCCGCCGATGAACTTGGTCAGCGAATGGACGATGATGTCGGCGCCATGCTCGATCGGCCGCACCAGATAGGGCGACGCCAGCGTGTTGTCGACGATCAGCGGCAGGCCGTGCTTGCGGGCGATGTCGCCGATCTTCTCGATGTCGACGAAGACGCCGCCCGGATTGGCCAGGCTCTCGATGAAGATCGCCTTGGTCCTGTCGTCGATCTGGCTCTCGAAGGTCGAGACGTCGTCCGTGTCGGCCCAACGCACCTGCCAGCCGTAATTCTTGAAAGCATGACCGAACTGGTTGATCGAGCCGCCGTAAAGCCTTGTCGCGGCGACGAAATTGTCGCCCGGCTGCATGAGGTTGTGAAACACCAGGATCTGCGCGGCATGACCCGATGCGACCGCAAGCCCCGCTGTGCCGCCCTCGAGTGCTGCGACGCGTTCCTCGAGCACCGCCTGCGTCGGGTTCATGATGCGGGTGTAGATATTGCCGAACGCCTTCAGCCCGAACAGCGAGGCGGCATGATCGGCATCGTCGAAGACATAGGAGGTGGTCTGGTAGATCGGGGTCGCCCGTGCCCCCGTCGCCGGATCAGGCTTGGCGCCGGCATGAACGGCGAGCGTGTTGAAACCGGGCGTACGGGTCATCTAAAACCTCCCTTTGAAATCTCTCAAAATCGCCGGGCATTCTTGGCGAAGCGCGCTTGCGAATGCAAAGAAGAAAATGCCTTTCGGCGAGCGATCGGCGCCCGGTGAGCGAGAAAATGTGCCTACGGAATAATTTTGCTTCTACTTCTGGCGAACGCCAAAACTCTGGAATCCCTGGCGCATCAGCGGCTTCTTCGACGACAGCACGCCCGAGTTGACGCCGGTCCAGCCGATCTCGCCGGACAGCTTGCCGTATTCGATCTTGGGGCAGCGGTTCATCACCACTTTCATGCCGGCGGCCTCGGCGCGCGCGGCGGCCTCGTCATGGCGCACGCCAAGCTGCATCCAGAGGACTTTCGGCAAGGGGTCGAGCCGCAACACCTCTTCGATAACGCCAGGCACGGCCGCTGAACCGCGAAAGATGTCGACCATGTCGATGGGTTCAGGGAGATCGGCGAGCCTTGCATAGACCGTCCGGCCGAGGATCTCCTTGCCGGCATGTCCCGGATTGATCGGGAACACCGAGAACCCCTTGGCTAAAAGGTATTTCAGCACGAAAAAGCTTGGCCGCACGTCGTTGGGCGACGCGCCGACCATGGCGATGGTCTTCACCGAATTGAGGATGCCGCCGATGTAGGCATTGTCGTAGCTGTCGTGGTTCATGCCTCGTCCTCATACAACGCCTCGGTGAGAAAACCATCCGGATCGTTGCAGAAATTGCGCATCATGCGGAAATGGTCGGTATCCTGAAAATCGACCGGATCGAGCCCGAAGCGGCTAATGCGGAAGAGACGCGCGCCGGGACAGGCCATCAGCAGCGGCGAATGCGTCGCCATGAGCACCTGCGCCGTGCCTGATCGGTCCATCCGCCTGAGCAGCTTGAGCAGTTCGATCTGCCGGGTCGGCGAAAGCGCGCTTTCGGGCTCGTCGAGGATGTAGATGCCTTGCCGGCGGCAGCGCTCCTCGAAGAAGCGGATAAAGCCCTCGCCATGCGACCACGACAGGAAATCCGGTGGCGCCCCACCAGAGTCCAGCGCCGCCTGGTCGAGGTAGCGGGCCACGGAGTAAAAGGATTCGGCGCGAAAGAACCAGCCGGCGGTGACCTTGGGCAGCCAGTGGCCGCGTAGCGTGTCGGCAAGCGCCGCGCCACTCTTGTCGATAGCGGCGGTATGATCGACCGGCCTGTAGCCCTTGCCGCCGCCGGCCTCGTCGTAACCGGCCAGCGCGCCGATTGCCTCCAGCAGCGTCGATTTGCCAGTGCCGTTCTCGCCGACGATGATGGTGATCGGCGTGGTGAATTCGAGCTGGAATTCGCGCTCACGGAAGATCGGTAGGTTCCACGGGTATTTTTCCCAGTCCGCTACCCGTGCCGGTTCGAGCACGGTGCGCTTGAGGTAGGGCGCCTTCAGCCGCGTCAGTTGCTTGCGAGGCGCCATGCGGATGCGGTCAGGCCGGCAGGGAAATCGAGCCGTCTTCCGCGATCGGAAAGGCCGGATTGTGTGCCACTTCCCAGACATGCCCGTCGGCATCGGCGAAATAGCCGTACCAGCCGCCCCAGAAGGCGCGGCCTGCCGGCTTGACGATACGGCCGCCGGCCTTCTCGACCATGGCAAGCACCTCGTCGACCTCGGCGTCGGAGCGGGTGTTGTAGGCAAGGTAGACCGCCGACGGTGCCCCGGCGAAGGTGACGCCCGAATCCTCCTCGGCGCTGGCGCGTGGGAACAGGCCGAGAATGGCGCCGCCCATCTGGAAGAAGGCGACGCCATCGGTGATTCCGGCATGGCGCTTGAGCCCCATCGCCTCGTAAAAGCGTGCGGCGCGGTCGAGATCGTCGGTGGCGATGGTGATGATGGAGATGCGCGGTTCCATTTATTTGAAGCCAAAGTGACTTTTGAGGATTGAGAAAAGCTGTGCCGCAGAGTCCTGATCAAGCTGCATGGATTGGCTCACTTTGTCGGGAATCTCTCGATCTTTCCGGCCTGACGTATTTATTTGCAGCAGCCGGCGACCGTCCATTTCGTACGCAAAATAAGTTGCGTCGATCGGATCGTGGAGGCTCATGCGCTTAAGCGTCCCGGGAACAAAAATACCAATCCGAGCCATCCTAGTCCTCTTTCCATTCCGGTTTGCGCTTACCGATGAAGGCGCCGATGCCTTCCTCGGCGTCGCGCGCCAGCATGTTCTCCACCATGACGCGGCCGGTATGGGCATAGGCGTCCGCCAATCCCATCTCGGCCTGTGCGTAGAAGGCTTCCTTACCGGTCTTGACCACCAAAGATGATTTGGAAGCAATGGTTTGCGCGTATTTGGTGACAATCTGATACAGATATTCGCGCGGCACGATGCGGTTGACGAGGCCGAACTCCTTGGCCGTCGCCGCATCGATTGTCTCGCCGGTCAGAAGCATTTCCATGGCATGCTTGCGCGAGACGTTGCGCGACAGCGCCACCATCGGCGTCGAGCAGAACAGGCCGATGTTGACGCCGGGCGTGCAGAAGGTCGCCTCATGCGAGGCGATGGCGAGGTCGCAGCTGGCGACCAGCTGCAGGCCGGCAGCGGTGGCCAGGCCGTCTACCTCGGCGATGACGGGCCTCGGGTGGCGCACGATCGTCTGCATCAGCGCCGCGCAAGCGGTGAAGGTCTGTTCGAAGAACGCCTTGCCCTTGTCGGCATCGGCGCGATGCAAGGTCAGTTCCTTGAGATCGTGCCCGGCGCAGAATACCTTTCCGGCCGCGGCCAGGATGATGACGCGGACGGATTTGTCGGCCTTTGCGCGATCGAGTTCGGCCGCCAAAGCCGCCATAACCGCAAGCGACAAGGCATTGGCCGGCGGGCTGGCGAGCGTCAGCCGCAGCACGCCCTTGTCCTGTTGTGAGACAACCGGACCTTCGGCGACGACCGGCTTGATGGCGACGATTTCGGCCATGGGTCCAATCCTCTCTGTGTGCCCGCTCTGTTTGTCCGCTCTGTGGATTCGCGAGCCATGGAACAAAAGAACTAGCACGCTGCCGATTGAAGAAAAGCTGCGAGGCGTGTTTTCTCGACCCCGACTATTGGACCAGTTGCTGAGCCCATACCGGCTCCATGTAGGAAACCGCCAATGCCCGCCCAAGACAATCTCAAACCGGTGCTGACGGCGGCGGAAGTCAACGCGCTGATGGGAACCGTCTACCCGCAACTCAACGACCAGTTTGCCTTCTACCAGGCGCTCGAGGTGTTTCCCGGCGGCTGCACGGTGCGCCTCAATGCCGACGCGCGGCATCTGCGCCCCGGCGGCACCGTGTCGGGCCCGTCGCTGTTCACGCTGGCCGACATTGGCGGCTATGTCTGCGTGCTCTCGCATGCGGGGCCGGATGCCCTTTCGGTGACCACCAACCTCAACATCAATTTTGTCCGCAAGGCCGAGGCCGGGCCGATCGACGGCCACTGCCGCATCCTGAAGCTCGGCAAAAGCCTGATGGTGTTCGACATCGATATCGTCGCCGGACCAGACGGACAGACGGTGGCACATGCCACGGGCACCTATTCGATCCCGCCGAAGCGGGCGTCGTCCTGACAATTGAATTTTTATTTGATGTGTATATATATACGCATAGGTGACCTTTGCTGGAACGTGACAGCCGTAAGATCGTGAAGCGTCTCAAGGATGAAGGTTTCGAGCTGATTTCCGTGCGCGGCTCGCATCACAAATTCCGCAAGGGCGCGATCGTGCTGATTGTCCCCCATCCCGAGAAGGATCTGCCAACTGGCACCGCTCGCGCGATCGCCAAGCAGAGCAGGCTGGCTAAGATGAAGCGCTCCGGAGACCCATTATGAAAAACTATTTCGCATTGGTCGATAAAGACCCCGACAGCGCATTCGGCATCCGCTTTCCCGACATTCCTGGCTGCTTTTCGGCTGCGGACGAAGCAGAAGATATCGTTCCGAATGCCGTTGAGGCCCTGCAATTATGGGCGGAAGATATGCCCGTTCCCGAGCCGTCGAGCCACGAAGCGGTCCTTGCACTTCCAGATATCCGCAGTGCGCTCGCTGAAGGCGGCTATCTGGTCTCGGTGCCGCTGATCGACAATGACAGCGCCGTGGTCAGGGCAAACGTCACTTTCGAGCGGGGCGTTCTGCGAGCGATCGATGCCGCGGCGCGCGAACGGGGCATAACCCGATCTGCATTTCTGTCCAGCGCGGCCCGCAAGGAAATTGAGGCAAAGCATTAGCAGGATCGTTTCGATGTGGTAAAATAATACCTTTTTACCAACCGATTGTTTTTGCTACATTTTGCGCGTCGACGCGCTTTTCATGCGCCTTGACGTGCACAGGACCCTCCCCTATAAGCCCACACGAAGCAGCGGCCCGCAAAGGCCGCCGTTTTGTTATTGGCGGCAGGCGAGTGCCTGTCACCAATCCAAGCAACAAGAAACGCCTTTCCTTGTCATTTGGGGAAGGTCAAAACCGAAAGCGATAAATCCATGCCAACCTTTTCGCAGAAGCCTGCGGATGTGGTGAAGAAGTGGGTGCTGATCGACGCCGAAGGTCTCGTCGTCGGCCGCCTCGCCACTGTCATCGCCAACCATCTGCGCGGCAAGCACAAGCCCACCTTCACCCCGCATGTCGACGACGGCGACAACGTCATCGTCATCAATGCCGACAAGGTGGTGTTCACCGGCAAGAAGTTCACCGACAAGGTCTATTACTGGCACACCGGCCACCCCGGCGGCATCAAGGAGCGCACCGCGCGCCAGCTGCTCGAGGGCCGTTTCCCCGAGCGTGTCGTCGAGAAGGCCGTCGAACGCATGATCCCGCGTGGCCCGCTCGGCCGTCGCCAGATGAAGAATCTCCGCGTCTATGCAGGCACGGAACATCCGCATGTCGCCCAGCAGCCCGTCACCCTCGACGTCGGCGCGCTGAACGCCAAGAACAAGAAGGCTTCGTAAGATGGCTGAGCTTTCCTCGCTCGCAGAACTCGGAACGGCTACCGGCAATCTCAATACGCAGCCGGCTGCACCCGTCCATGTCCAGAAGCTCGACAAGTCGGGCCGCGCCTATGCCACCGGCAAGCGCAAGAACGCCATCGCGCGTGTCTGGGTGAAGCCGGGTTCGGGCAAGATCGTCGTCAACGACAAGGAATTCGCGACCTATTTCGCGCGTCCGGTCCTGCAGATGATCCTCAACCAGCCGATCATCGCGGCCAACCGCGCCGGCCAGTACGACATCGTCGCCACCGTTGTCGGCGGCGGTCTGTCCGGCCAGGCCGGCGCCGTGCGCCACGGCATCTCCAAGGCGCTGACCTACTACGAGCCGACGCTGCGCTCCGTGCTCAAGAAGGGCGGCTTCCTGACCCGCGACAGCCGCGTCGTCGAGCGCAAGAAGTACGGCAAGGCGAAAGCCCGCCGCTCGTTCCAGTTCTCGAAGCGCTAAGCGCTACGAAGTCTGGACGATCCAAAGGCCGCCTCCGGGCGGCCTTTTCTTTTGGCGTGCCTTAGGCCCCGCCGTCCTTGACGAAGTCTATGAACGCCCGCAACGGCGCCGGGACAAGGCGCCGGCCGGGATAGTAGAGGAACGGTCCCGAAAAACTCTGCCACCAGGGTTCGAGGACCGGTTCGAGCACGCCGCTGTCGAAGTAAGGGCGAAGCCAGTCCTCGAAGAGGCAGACAATGCCGGTGCCGGCGATGGCTGCATCGACGGCGAGATCGGCAGCCCCGCCCAGGGTCACGAGAAGCGGCCCGGTTGGATCGACCCGCACCATCTCGCCGTCGCGCTCGAACTCCCAAGGCGGCATCGCGCCGCTGGCGAAACGACCGCGCAGGCAAGCATGGCCGAGCAGGTCGCCTGGATGTTCTGGTCTCCCATGGCGGTCGAGATAGGAACGGCTGGCGGCTGCAGCGAAGCGCTGCACGCGCGGTCCGATCGGCACCGCGATCATGTCCTGCTCCAGCCGCTCGTCATAGCGGATGCCGGCGTCGCAGCCGGCGGCCAGCACGTCGACAAAGCCCTCTTCGGCGATCACCTCCAGCCGGATGCCGGGATAGGCGGCGAGAAATTGCGGGACGATTGCGGGCAGCACTAGGCGCGCCGCGCTGACCGGTACGTTGAGGCGCAACGTGCCGGCCGGCCGATCGCGAAATCCGTTCACCACATCGAGTGCCGCCTCGACCTCGTTCAGGGCTGGGCCGAGCCGCGCCAGCAAACCGGCACCGGCGTCGGTCAAGGCGACGCTGCGCGTCGTGCGATTGAACAATCTGACGCCGAGTTGCGCCTCCAGGCGGCGGACCGCCTCGCTCAGGCCCGATGCGCTGCCGCCGCTGGCACGCGCACCCTCGCGAAAACCACCGGCATGCGCGACCGCCAGGAAGGCATGGAGATCACCCAGGTCGACATTCACTGTTCGCATTCCTGCACAAGCCGTGCGGATTGTACCGGATTATCGTGGCACGGACCAACGCCTATCTCTGCTTTGCTTGAAAAGGAGATAGATCATGTCCCGCATCGACCAGTCCGGTAGATTTGCTCTCGGCGACCACTCCGTGAAACGGCTTGGCTATGGCGCCATGCAACTCGCCGGCCCCGGCGTCTTCGGCCCGCCCAGGGATCGCGACGCGGCACTGGCCGTGCTGCGCGAAGCCGTCGCATCCGGCGTCGACCACATCGACACCAGCGACTTCTACGGTCCGCACGTCACCAACCTGCTGATCCGCGAAGCGCTGGCGCCCTACCCCGACGACCTCGTCATCGTCACCAAGATAGGAGCCCGCCGCGGCGCTGACGGATCATGGCTGCCGGCGTTCTCGCCGGAAGCTCTGACCCAGGCGGTGCACGACAATCTCAACAATCTCGGGCTCGACGTGCTGGACGTGGTCAACCTCAGGGTCATGTTCGACAACCACGGCCCCGCCGAAGGTTCGATCGAGGCGCCGCTAACCGTGCTGGCCGAGTTGCAGCGGCAGGGCCTGGTGAGGCACATCGGACTGAGCAACGTGACGTCGGCGCAGATCGCGCAAGGACGCCGGATCGCCGAGATCGTCTGCGTGCAGAACCAGTACAATCTGGCGCATCGCGGCGACGACGCCCTGATCGACAACCTTGGCCGCGAAGGCATCGCCTATGTGCCGTTCTTCCCGCTCGGAGGCTTCAACCCGCTGCAGTCGTCGACCTTGTCGGACGTCGCGGCGCGCCTCGGTGCCACGCCGATGCAGGTTGCGCTCGCCTGGCTGCTGCGCCGCGCACCCAACATCTTGCTGATCCCCGGCACATCGTCCGTCGCGCATTTGCGGGAGAACCTCGCTGCAGCCGAACTCGCACTGCCGGCGGATGCGCTCAGAGAATTGGACGGCGTGGCGATGGCCGCCTGAAAGCAACCTTCGAGGGCTGGGCCGTCACCCCACCCGCGCCTGCGGCGCGACCTCCCATCAAGGGGAGGTAGGAAGTCGCGGCAGTTTCCCCGCCGCTGCATGGCCTTACCAGGCGAGTGGTGATGGAACGATGGGCCGAATGTAAGGTGCGGCGCCCTACCTCCCCTCGAGGGGGAGGTCGGCGCAGCGCCGGGTGGGGTGATGGCGCCAGCGTCTAGTTTCTAGTTGATGCTCGCCGTGTTGGCGGGCTCAGCCG
Organism: Mesorhizobium sp. IMUNJ 23033; assembly: GCF_044778005.1. Classification (NCBI taxonomy): domain Bacteria; kingdom Pseudomonadati; phylum Pseudomonadota; class Alphaproteobacteria; order Hyphomicrobiales; family Phyllobacteriaceae; genus Mesorhizobium; species Mesorhizobium sp. IMUNJ 23033. The sequence continues at coordinate 239,038 of NZ_JBJACT010000007.1, read as the reverse complement.
GCCTTGCGTCATCGGCATAGGGCACGCGAAAACCATTCGCCGCCAGCCAACCGATCGCCGCCTTTGGCTCGTCGGTCTGGATGATGGTGGCGCCGCGCTCGGCCCAGAAGCCGTAGGTCTCGGCTGGCAGGCTGGCCTGCACCGCCAGCTCGTCGCCACGGCCACCGGAGAGAAAACCGCCCGGCTTGTTGACGATGGCGTAGGTGTTGGCCCAGATGTGCCAGCCACCCCGCACCGACACGGCGCGCATGCGGGTGCTGAACAACGGACCGCCAGTCTCGGTCAGAGTCTCGGCCCCTGCCCGCCAGTTGATGAGCTCGATCGCACCGGGCGAAAAAGCCTTGCCGACCTGTTCGGCGAAGGCTGCGTCATGCACGGCGTCGTCGGCGATGATCGGCATGAACTGGAAGCCGCCGCCGGTCCGAGCCAGGGCCGTCTTGACGCTGTCTATCCGTTGCTGGTTCCAAAGGTTCTCCTTGACGATGACCTGATCGGCCATGCCGAGATCGCGGGCGACCGCGATCATGCCCGGCAGAGCCTGAACATCGAGCTTGTTGTCGAGGTTGATCAGGATCTTGTCCCTGGTCACCGTCAGCATTTCGCGCAATGTCGAGACCGTCTCATTGGTGACCGCGCCAGTGCCTTCGATGACGAGCCTGCAGCGCTTGAGTTCCGCGACGGTGTAGTTGGCCGCCTCGCCCTTACAATTCGTCGTGCGGTCGAGCCAGCTGTCATGCATGACGACGAATTCGCCGTCCTTCGAACGCCTTATGTCGACCTCAACGATCTCGGCGCCCATGGCGATCGAGCCTTCCACGGCGGCGATCGAATTTTCCGGGTAAAGCGTCTTGCCGGCCTGCATGCTGCCGGCCCGGTGCGCCGCCACCAGCACATGGTCGCGCCACTGGTTGGCGTGCTCGAAGCGGTCGAGGATCTGCCTGGCGCGGGTTTCGCTGGCCGAGGCGTGGCCAATAGAGGCGGCAAGTCCTGCGGCAAACAGAAGGCTCTGCCAGATCGTTCGCATCGAGAATCGCTCCGTTCCGGATCGGACCCCGGATAGGCGATGCCCATGACAGGCCGGTGAACGAAGCCGGCTAGCGGATCGGCCGCGGCAGCGCCTCAGATACGCTTTGCGAGCCGGCGGAACCAGGCCAGAGCCGGCATTTCCACGAAACGCCATGAAACCCAAGAGGCAACGACGACCGCAACGAGCATCGCCAGGATTGCCGCGAAACCAAACCATGGCGAGGCGGCGCCGAAGCCGGTCGCGGCCTCGCCTCGTACGGTGATATCACCGACCAGCCCAAGACCAAGCTTGCGCTCGACCAGTCCGGCGACATTGATCATGCGCGCCTGCACGAAGATGTGGACCATGTAGATGGAGTAGGAGAACGCGCCCAGCACCAGCATCGGCCGGCTGCGTAGCAAGGCGCTGACCAGCCCACCTTCATGGGCAAAGAGAAAGAGCGCCAGCGCAAACACGAAGGGCGCCGCGATCCCAGCGTCATTGCTTCCCGCCAGCGAGACGAAGAGGCCGATCACCGCAATCATTATGATCTCGGCCAATGTCCAGGCCATCCGGGCACGGCCGCCGGCCAGCGACTGTCGCGCCTCTGCAATGGAATCGTGCTGAAACCATGCCAGCAGCGCGCCAAGCGAAAAGCCGTAAAGGCAGCGGATGAAGCCGAAATCGAAGGATACGTCTATATGCCTGTTGGAGAAGGCAAGCAGGAACAAAGGCGCGGTGAGCGCGGCGGCGACGAACCAGATCCAGGCACGCCGGCCTGCGACGAAGACAACGCCGGCAAACATGAGATAGGTGAAGAACTCGGCCGAGATGCTCCAGCTCGGCGCGTTCCAGGAGAGATGATCCTCGAGGCCCATGCCTTGCAGCAGGAAGAGATTCGTCACCAGGCTTTTGATGTCGAAGCCGCCGGTGAAAGGTGCGGCGCCCGTGCCGCGCAATTGCGGCAGCAGCAGCCGCAGCATCTCGAAAGCGGCGAAGCCCAGGAGCATCACAAGATGCAGCGGATAGAGGCGGCCGAAACGCACCAGCGCAAAGCGCGCGACCTCGTCCGGCTCGTTCAGCCGGTCGGCGTAGGAGCTGGCGATGACGAAGCCCGACAGCACAAAGAAGAAATCGACGAAAAGATAGGAGCCGCCGACGAAGGCGCTTTGCGAAATCATCGAGCTGGTCGGGAAATGGAACAGCGCCACCAGCAGCGCGCAGATGCCGCGCCAGGAATCGAGCACCAGGAAGCGCTCGCCCGCTTTCGTGCCGGCCCGGGTCGCTGCCGGAGCGGGTGCAAGGTTGAGCAAAGCGGCCTGCGTCATGATGATACAAATCCTGTGCTGCCATGGCACTCAGCGAGCGCCATTCCGTCTCCCCAGACTGTGACTGGCATGTTGCGTGCCGGTTCTGTAGTTGTGGCAGCCCGACAAACCGAGGATCCGTAATGGCGAACCAGAACATCGACCACGCCTTCACTGCCCGCTCCAAGACGGGCGCATCCTTCGAGCCGACCTATGCCGGCGCGCTGTCGTTCATGCGACGCAGATACACGAAGGACGTGAAAGGCGCGGACGCGGTGGTGTGGGGCATTCCATTCGACGCCGCCGTCACCAACAGGCCTGGCGCACGCTTCGGGCCGCAGGCGATCCGCCGCGCGTCGGCCATCCTCGACAACGACCCGCAATATCCGTTCTCGCGCGACCTGTTCGAGCACCTGGCGGTGGTCGACTATGGCGATTGCCTGCTCGACAGCGGCAACCACCAGAAGACGCCCGGCACGATCGAGCGCGAAGCGGCGAAGATCCTGAAATCAGGCGCCTTCCTGTTGTCGCTGGGCGGCGACCATTTCGTCACCTGGCCATTGCTCAAGACGCATGCCGCCATCCACGGCCCACTGGCGCTGGTGCAGTTCGACGCCCATCAGGATACCTGGCCTGATGACGGCAAGCGCATCGACCACGGTTCGTTCGTCGGCCGCGCCGTCAAGGAAGGCATCATCGACCCTGACCGTTCGATCCAGATCGGCATCCGCACGCATGCGCCGGATACATTCGGCATCAAGATCCTCTACGGCCACGAGATCGAGGAAATGCGGGCGTCAGACATCGCCTATGCCATCGTCGATCGCACCGGCGGCAGGAAGACCTACCTCACCTTCGACATAGACTGCCTCGACCCGGCCTTCGCGCCTGGCACCGGAACCCCGGTCGCCGGCGGACCATCCTCGGCCAAAATCCTGTCGACGCTGCGCCAGCTCGGCCAGGTCGATATAGTCGGCGCCGATGTCGTCGAGGTTGCGCCAGCCTACGATCACGCCGATATAACCGCAATCGCCGGTTCGATGGTCGCCATGCACTATCTCGGCCTGGTGGCCGAACGGAAGGCTCGTCAGGAAGAGCTGAACAACGGCAATCATGGCGCAGCGAATCACGGTCACGGCATATAGTTTTGAAATGTCAGGGGAATTTGATCAGGCTATGAAACCGAAAATCTTCATCGATGGTGAGCACGGCACGACCGGACTGCAGATCAGGGCGCTGCTTGCCGAGCGCGGCGATCTCGAGATCATTTCGATCCCCACCGAGCGCCGCAAGGAAACGGCAGCCCGCGCCGAATTCCTCAATGCCGCCGATGTCGCGATCCTGTGCCTGCCGGATGCCGCCGCCAAGGAGAGCGTTTCGCTGATCGAGAACGACACCACAAGGGTGATCGACGCCTCTACCGCGTTTCGCGTCGCCGAGGGCTGGCAATACGGCTTTGCCGAGATGGACAAGGATCAGGCGAAGAAGATCGCTTCGGCGAAGCGCGTCGCCAATCCGGGCTGCTGGCCGCAAGGGCCGATCGCGACGCTGCGGCCACTGGTGTCGGCAGGCCTGCTGCCGCCGGATTTCCCGGTCACCGTCAACGGCATTTCGGGCTATTCGGGCGGCGGCCGGCCGATGATCGAGGACTACGTCGCCAAGGGCGAGGATGCCTCGGAATTCCTGCCCTATGGGCTCACCCTCCAGCACAAGCATGTGCCGGAACTCAGGACCTATGCGAAGCTGTCGCATGACCCGATCATGCAGCCGGCGGTCGGCAATTTCGCGCAAGGCATGATCACGGTGGTGCCGCTGCAACTCGGCGGCCTCGACCGCGTGCCGACAGGTGCGGAGCTTCACGCCGCGATCGCCGACCATTACGCGGCAATCGAGGGCGGCGTAGTTGAAGTCGCACCCTATACGCATCTTGAGCGCATCCCCGAGGTCGATCCGGAAGTCTACAACGGCACGAACCGGATGAAGGTCTACGTGTTCGCCAATGACGAACGGGCGCAGGCGCTGCTGCTCGCCGTCTACGACAATCTCGGCAAGGGCGCCTCGGGTGCGGCCGTGCAGAACATGGACCTGATGCTCGGCATCAAGCGCTGAGTGCAGAAGTCGGAGTTTCCGCAGCGCTGGAAGGTCAGCGCGCCTGAACTCATTGCCGAAACCTTTTCCAGCCGCATCTGGAAGGTTTTGCGCGAGGACGGCCAGCCGGCGATCATCAAGGATCTGAAACCCTTTGACGATGTCGCTGACGAATTGCGCGGCGAGCATTTTCTAGCCTGGCGGCGCGGCGAAGGCGCGGTGCGGCTGCTCGGCCGCGACGGTCACCGCATGCTGCTCGAATATGCCGGCGACACCTTGCTGTCGCAGGCGCTGGACGAGCAGGGCGACAATGCCGCCACCGCGATCGCCGCCGAGGTGATGGCAAGACTGTTCTCGCCGTCAAAGCACCCTGCCCCACCGGACCTTCAGCCGCTGCGGACGCGATACTTCAGCCTGTTCAGGAAGGCCAAGGCAGATCGCGCGGCCGGGCATGCCAGTCTCTATGTCGAGGCGGCCGCCATCGCCGAGCGGCTGCTTGCCGACCCGCATGACATCAGGCCGCTGCATGGCGACCTGCACCATGACAACATCATGTTCGGGCCGCGCGGCTGGCTCGCCTTCGACCCGAAAGGCGTGCTCGGCGACCCCGGCTTCGATGCAGCCAACATGTTCTACAATCCGCTCGAGCGCGACGATCTCTGCCTCGATCCGCACCGTATCGCGCATATGGCCGAAATCTTTGCCAGGACGCTTGGCCAGACCCCGTCCGCCATCCTCGATCATGCCATTGCCTATGGCTGCCTGTCGGCTGCGTGGCACCACGAGAACGACAACGCGGCCGCGGAGAATCGAGAGTTGTCGATTGCCGGGGCGATCCAGACAGTGCGGCGCGATTTCTGACCGGCTGCCCCGCAACACGCTAACTCCCCATTCACGATGATCGCCTACAGACAGATTCGGCAACCACAAAGGGATCCGGGGCATGGTCAGCGCGGTTTCAAGCTCTTCTCAAGCGACGCAGATTTCTTCATCCAGCGCATCCAGCAACGCATCGCAGGAGGCCGCGCTCGAAAAGCAGATCCAGGCCAAGGAAGAAGAGGCCAAGACGGTCGAGGACCAGGTTCAGGCCGCCAAGCTGCAGCAGGAGATCGCCGCCCTGAAGGCCAAGCTCGCCGCGCTCAAGGCCGCCGACAAGGCCGCCCAGCAGGAGCAGTCGGCACCGTCCGACGCTGTCGCCCGTCAGGCCGAATTCGATGGCGATACGAAGACCACATCGAACGAATTCTGGATGTGACCTTCGGGGCCAGAATAACTGGCGTCAGGTTCTGACGGCTACCTGGTGGGGTAGCGGATAGGCGCCCTTGGTGCCGCGCCAGTGCGCGGCGGCAAAACCGAGCAGGACAAGCGCAAATCCCTGATGCGTCAGCGCCATGTGCAGCGGCACCTGCATCAACAGCGTGCCGATGCCGATCGAGGCCTGCACCAGGACAACCAGGAACAGCAGCGTCGCGCGGCGGGCATGCGTCGTGCCGGGCAGGCGGATGCGCGTGGCGATCATGTGCCAGAGCGCGACCGCGAAGATCGTGTAGGCGCCGAGCCGATGGACGAACTGCACTGTCTTCGGGTTCTCGAAGAAATTGCGCCAGGCCGGCTCGAGCAGCAAGAGATCACCGGGGATCACCTTGCCATCCATCAGCGGCCAGGTGTTGTAGCTGAGGCCGGCGTCGAGACCCGCGACCAGCCCACCGAGATAGATCTGCACCAGTGCCAGCAGCACGATGAAACCGGCCAGTCGCTGTGTCGAGCGGTCGGCAGCCGGCTCGGAATGCGGAGCAAGCCCACGCGCGACCACCATAGTTGCCGAGAAGATCAGTGCCGCCAGTGTCAGGTGTGTCGCCAGCCGGTACTGGCTGACCGAGACGCGGTCGACCAGACCGGACGCCACCATCCACCAGCCGATCGCGCCCTGCACGCCGCCAAGCAGCAGAATGCCGACGAGCTTCGGCCCCAGGCCGCTCTCGATGCGGCGCGTCACCCAGAAGAACAGCAGCGGCAAGGCAAAGACCACACCGATGCTGCGCGCCAGGATGCGATGCACCCATTCCCACCAGAAGATCGACTTGAACGCCTCAATGCTCATGCCCTTGTTGAGCTCGGTGTACTGAGGGATCTGCTGGTAGCGCTGGAACTCTTCCTGCCATTCGGCGTCGTTGAGCGGTGGGATGACACCGTGGATCGGCTGCCATTCGGTGATCGACAGGCCGGATTCGGTGAGCCTAGTGGCGCCGCCGACCAGCACCAGCGCGACCAGCACCAGAAGCACGACATAGAGCCAGCCGCGCACCAGCGCCCGGTTGTGCAGGTCACGGTCGCGGGCGGCGTTAGGTGCCGCGGCGGTTATGGCAGCCATGGGCTCGTCCCGGTTGAAGTCGCGGATTGGTGAACCATAGCATGCTCGCTGGCAAGACAGGGCGGCGCGGCACGCCGTCGCGCCATGTCTGCAAGGTTGCGCGCATTCCTCAATCAGCCTAAGCGATACCGATCAAAGAGAGCGCGAAATGCCTATTCGCCTGAAAAAACTGATCGGAACCTTCCTGCTGGTGGCGCTGGTCATCATCTATGCGCTGGTGGCGTCGATCGTGGCGGTCGCCCAATTATCCGAGTCGGGCCCTCTCGTGCATTTCCTGTTCTTCCTGTTCAGCGGCCTGCTCTGGGTGCTGCCGGCGATGGGCATCATCAAATGGCTGATCCTGGAGCCGCGGCCGAAGGGCTGACGCGCGGCGACGCCACCACCATTCGCGTAAACACGAATGTCTTGGGGCTAACGGTCCCGAAGTGCTGACACCTCAGATGGTGACGACCATCTTGCCGGCATTGGCCAGCGGCGTCGTCACGCCCGAGAGCATGGTGCGGATATGGGCGAGGCTCTGGTAGCGGCCGTTGACCGAAATGCGCGGCAGCGCGAGCAGGAAGCCGGAATGCTCGGCACGCAGCACGCCATGGCGCGTCGTCACCGCCGAGACATAGCCGGCATCGCGAGCAAAGCCGACTTCGCGGCAGCCGACGGCGCTGGCATAGCCATAGGGATAAGCGAGATGGCGAGGCTCCTCGCCCAGTCGCGCCTGCAGGATGCGCCTGACGTCGCCGATCTCGCGGCGCGCATCGGCCTCCGAAAGCCGCTTCAGATTGACGTGGTTGACGGTATGGGCGCCGATGGTCACTAGCGGATGAGCGGCCATGGTGCGGATCTCGTCCCAGTTCATCAGCGTGCTCGGTTGCTGGCCGTCCAGCCTGATGCCGTTCATGCGCGCGAATTCGTGCAGCGCCGCGCGCAGGTCCTCCTCGCGGACCTCCAGCGTCAGCCAGCTATGCAGGCGGTTGTTGGCCTGCAGCTTCTTTCCTCGCGTCGAACAGTCGATCGTAACCGGGCCATCCGGCGTCACCAGCGTCAGCCGATCACGCGCATTTACGATATCCTCGACCACGTCCCACCACAGATCGGCGGCGCCGTCGATCAGCCCCGGCGCGACATAGATGGTGATCGGCGCGCCGTGCTTTTCCAGCACCGGCAGCGCCTCGGTCATGTTGTCGCGATAGGCATCGTCGGCGGTGATGGTCGCGAACTGGCCGCCCTTGCCGCCGGCCTTGATGCGCTCGATCGCCTCGTCGAGCGAGACGAAGGCGTAACCGTCGGCCTTCATGTCGGCGATGACGGCGTCGAGGAAGCCGGGGGCGATGTTGAGATGCCGATTGACGCCTTGAGGCTTCTCCGGCGTCGCGGTGACACGGTGCAGCATCAGGATGGCACCGATGCCGCCGACAAACGGCTTCGCCAGCGGTGCCAGGCCGGTGTAGCGGGCGACGTTGAGCGCCAGTTTCCGGATTGCCTCGCCCCCGTCGATCATTCCTTCACCTTTTGCGCCTAGGCTCGTCCAAGCACGGAATGCGCCTACGCGTGCCCCCAATCGGGATGAATACGCCTTAAGGATTGAGGTATGGTTGACGCCACCGCGTCATTTGACGGCAATCGGCTCGCTGCGAGCAAGGCATCGCCGCGCGCACTGCCAGACAATCAGGCCGGCCTGTCGGTCGCGGTGGCCGACGGCAAGGAACTTGCCTCCTATGCGGAATTCTGCGGTTCAGCGCTGTTTGCGCCGGCGCAAAGCGCCACTTGGATCCGCAACTGGGCGAACGAGGTTCGCACCGACATTGTCGTGGCGACGCTGAGCTTCGAAGGCGCGCCGGTGCTTGCGCTGGCCCTCGAAATCGCCCCCCCTGGACCATTTCGTGTTGCCCGCTTCATTGGCGGCCGCCATGCCAACGGCAATTTCGCCGCCGCGGCACCACGCTGGCTGCAAAAGGCCGATGCTTCGGCCATCCGCACGCTGGTGACGGCGATCGCCAAGGCGCGGCCCGACATCGACCTCATTGCGCTCGAGCGGCTGCTGCCAGACCTCGACGGCGTCGCCAACCCGTTCGCGGCGCTGCCCGGTTTTCAGAGTCCGAACCTGTCGCTCGCCGTCGATCTCGACGGTGGCTTCGATGCACTCCTGTCGCGCGCGAGCGGCAAGCGCAAGCGCAAGAAACACCGTTCGCAAACGCGCAAATTCGAGGTCGTCGGCAGCCACCGCCGCATCGAGGCGAAGACGGCAGACGAGGTGAACCGGCTGCTCGACGCCTTCTTCGAAATGAAGGAATTCCGCTTCCGCAAGATGGGCATCGCCAATGTTTTCGGCGAGCCGGAGGTTCGCGCTTTCTTCCGCGCGTTGTTCAGCGAAGCCCTGGCGGAGGAAAAGCCATCCTTTATGCTGCATGGTCTCGAGGTCGCCGGCAAGCTGCGCGCGGTCACCGGATCGAGCCGGTCGGGCAAGCGGCTGATCTGCGAGTTCGGGGCGATCGCCGAGGACAACCTCGCCCACACCAGCCCCGGCGACTTTCTGTTTTTCGACAACATTCAGGAAGCCTGCGAGACCGGCTTCGGCCTCTATGATTTCTCGGTCGGCGACGAGCCCTACAAAAGGCTGTGGTGCGATATCGAAACCCAGCATTTCGAGGTTCTTCTGCCGCTGACGCTGAACGGCCGCGCGCTGGCGATCGCGATGCGGCAGGGCGCGCGGGCGAAGGCCTTCATCAAGAACAGCCCGCTCATCTGGAAGCTGACCAAAATGGTCCGCCGCAAGGCAGCGGGCCAGGCGGCGCCGGCCGCCAACGGCGACGACGACAGCTGACGAACTGCCCTCACCCAATCTCTGCTTGGCATATTCTGTAGCGGCGAAAATCCTGCACCGTTGCGCGGACTGGTTCCGCCACTCAAGCCGCCGAGCGCCGTCCTGGCAGTGGCGTTCCCGGCGTCTCGTGGCCGATCGGTGTCACCAGTGTCAGTTCGGGATAGCCGTTTTCGATCAGCTTGACCGCCGCCTGTGTCACCTCGTCGTCGGCCTCGAGCATCGAGAGGAAGACCTCGGTGGCCTCGCCAACCAGCCTGCCAATGCCTTGCGCGTCGGCCGGGCCGCATTCGACCACGACGAGGTCGTAGGCGGTGGTCAGCGACTGCATGATGATCGGCAACCGGTCGGCGGCGCGCATGGCGCGGGCCGGATCGGCTGTGCCGACGGGAATGACATGGCAGTCGGAGTAGAGGTCGGCGTGGATGACGTCGCTGAACTGCGCTTCGGAGGCGAGCAGGTCGGTGATGCCCGGGAAAAGCCCGCTGTCCAGCATCGGCCGCGAGGCAGCACCCGAAGCGGTGAGATCGAGCAGCAGCACCCGCAGGCCGGCGTCGGAAACCTCGCGCGCCACCAGCACCGCCGAGGCGGCAGCCTCGTCGCCTTCGGGAGACACGAATATGGCACGCGCCGCACCCGACGCGATCAGTTTCTCCGCGGCCTTGTCGACGTCGACCTCGCCGAGCGTCGAGCGGGCCGGTTCGGCCTCTTGCGCCGGCGCATCCGCTGCCGTCACGACGTCCAATTCCGCCTGCGGTGGTTCGGCCGGAGGCACCTCAGGCGCAATCGCCACGGCAACCACAGGCTCCTGCCGGGCGACCGGCATCGACACCTGTTCGATTCGCCCGAATTGGGCGCCGGTGGCCGGGCGCATGGCGCGGCCCGAAAACAGTTCGCCCAGCAGCGTGGCGATCGCCATCAGCAGCAGCGAGCCGGCGAAGGCAGCGCCGACGATCGGCACGACCTTCGGGAAATAGGGTTCCGACGGCACCACGGCGCGGGAAAAGACACGCGCGTCGACGGGCAGGTAGTTGCGGTCGTTGCGCGAGGAGGCCTCGCGGTAACGAGTCATATAGGATTCAAGCAGTTGGCGCTGGGCGTTCGCGTCGCGCTGCAGCGCGTCCAGTTCGACCTGCTGCTCGCCGGCACGGGCCGATGCGGCCTTCATCGTGTTGACGTCAGCGACGAGCTGGTTTTCGCGCGCCTGCGCCGTCTGCGCCTGCGTCATCAGCCCCTTCATGATCTTTTCCGCTTCGTTGCGGATCTGCCCGTCCATATCCGCAAGCTGTGACTTCAGCGCCCGGATGCGCGGATGGTTGCCGAGCAAGGTGGTGGAGAGGTCGGCGATGTTGGTCCTGAGCTCGACCTGCCGCTCGCGCAGGCGCTGGATCAGATCCGACGACAGCACTTCCGGCACTGCATCGAGCGAGCCGCCATTCTGCAGCGCCTTGCGCACGCCGTCGGCGGTCGCCTCGGCGGCAGCGCGGTTGGCGCGCACTTTCGACAGTTCACTCGACAGTTCGGAAAGCTGCTGGGTGGGCAGGACCGAATTGTTGCCGCCCATCAAAAGGTCGGACTGGGCACGGAAGTCGGCAACCTTGGCCTCAGCATCCTTGACGCGCTTCGACAGGTCGGCGATTTCGGGCGCCAGCCAGTCGGTCGCGGCCGCGTTCGATTCCTGCTTGGCGTTGCCCTGGACGGAGATGTAGGTGTCGGCGATAGCGTTCGGGATATCGGCGGCGAGCCTGGGATCCTCCGACGAGAACTCGATGACGATAACACGTGATTTTTCAACGCTGTAGACGTTGAGCTTCTCGCGCATCTTCTTCAGCACGCGCTCTTCCGGCGGTATCTCGTTGGGATCGCTTTTCAGGCCGACGATGACGAGCAGCCGGCCGAGTGCCGACATGTTGGCCGCTTCGTCGAACTCGGGCAGCCGTGACAGGTTCAGCTTGGAGGCCAGCTGCTTGAGGATGTCGGTCGAGGAAATGACCTCGACCTGGCTGGCGACGCCCTCCTCGTCCAGAATCGGCTTGTCGTTGTCGGCGGTGCCGTCAGGCCTGGTGAAGACCGATTCGCGCGTTTCGATCAGCAGCTTCGTCTGCGCCTTATAGTGCGGCGTGGCGAGCGAGGCGAATGCGAACGCCAAGCCGGTGACGGCAAGGGCTACGACAAGGATGCGCAACCAGTGCTTCGCCAGGCTGGCGAAGAGCTGCCTGAGATCGACATCGACATCTGCGGCCGCGGACTGGACGGACATGCATTTCTGCTCCGGTACTTGAGTCCGCTGCACCGTAAACAACTATGGTAACTCAGCCGTTAAGATCGCAGTAAGCATCCGTTAGGGTTTACTGCGCGGCCGCAAACAGAGGCTGTAAAACCATATAAATGAGTATGGGTTTTGCCATTTGCCGCCGCTTTGGGTTGTAGCCCTTTACCGGCCATTAACCCTAACAGGATGATAACGGGTCCGTTCCCTGAGGTTTGCCGCAGCACCTGGCGGCCAGAGCGATGAAGGTTCGTATCCGGTCATGAAAAGCACTGCTTCCCTCTTTCGTGCTCTGCTTGCCGTATCGATGCTTGCCGGCTGCTCCAGCTACCGGCCAACGCCGGCAGCCTTCCATGAAGTGCTCGACCAGCCCTACCGACTCGGCGCCGGCGACCGCGTCCGCGTCACCGTGTTCGAGCAGGACGGATTGACCAACACCTACAGCGTCGACCAGTCCGGCTACCTCTCCTTCCCGCTGGTCGGCTCGGTACCGGCGCGCGGCCATACAGCCCAGCAGTTGGAGAAGGAAATCGCCGACAAACTGCGGCAAGGTTACCTGCGCGACCCCGACGTATCGGTCGAGATCGACCGCTACCGGCCGATCTTCGTCATGGGCGAAGTGGGCGCCGCCGGCCAATATTCCTATGTGCCGGGCCTCACCGTGCAGAAGGCCATCGCCATTGCCGGCGGCTTCACGCCGCGCGCCAACCAGGAGAGCGTCGACATCACCCGCGACATCAACGGCAAGGTGATGACCGGTCGGGTGGTCACCTCGGACCCGCTGCTGCCCGGCGACACCGTCTACGTCCGCGAACGCCTGTTCTGACAATCAACGTGGCGGACCGACTCAGGATCGTCCACTGCTTTCGCTCACCCGTCGGAGGGATATTCCGGCATGTGCGCGACCTGACCGAGGCACAGCTCGCTGCCGGTCATTCCGTCGGTATTGTTTGCGATTCGACCACCGGCGGCGAATTCGAGGAACGCCTGTTCGGGCAGATGAAGGACTGCCTGGCGCTCGGCATCCATCGCACACCGATGCAGCGCCATGTCGGACCGGGCGATCTCGCCTCGGCCTGGCGCACCTACAGGATCATCAAGGAATTGCGGCCGGACGTGCTGCACGGGCACGGCGCCAAGGGAGGCACCTATGCCCGTCTGTTCGGCTCATTGTTGCGGGTTTCAAGGTCTCGCGTAGCCCGCCTTTATTCGCCGCATGGCGGCTCCCTCCACTATGACGAAACGACGGCCACCGGGAAGCTGTTCTTCGCCCTCGAACGTTTCATGGGCCGCTTCACCGACTGCCTGCTGTTCGTTTCGGACTATGAGAGGAAGACCTACCGCAGGAAAGTCGGCGAACCGCCGATCCCGAACACGCTGGTCTATAACGGCCTGCGCGCCGCCGAGTTCGAGATGGTGCCGACCGTACCGGGAGCGGCCGACCTGCTCTACATCGGCATGATGCGCGACCTCAAGGGTCCCGACATCTTCATCGATGCGCTGGCGCTGGCTGGCGCCAGGCTTGGCCGTCGCTTGAGCGCCGTGATGGTTGGCGACGGCGACGACCTGCCGCGCTACCATGCGCAGGTGAAGCGGCTTGGGCTCGACGGCCATGTCCGCTTCCTGCCGCCCATGCCGGCCAGGGATGCCTTTGCGCTGGCGGACCTGATCGTCGTGCCCTCGCGTGCCGAGGCGATGCCCTACATCGTCCTGGAGACGCTGGCCGCCGGCAAGCCGATGATCGCCACCGCCGTCGGCGGCATACCTGAAATCTTCGGCGAAACCTCGCCTGCCCTGATCCGCCCCGACCCGAACCAGCTCGGCGACAAGGTGAGCGAGGCGCTGGCCGACCCAGGCGCCTACAGAAGCCTGATGCCAGGGACCGCCGATCTGAAGGCGCGCTTCGGCGCCGACGTCATGGCCGCCGAGATCGAGAAGGCCTATTTCGCCGCGCTGCGGCGGTAGAGCCTGTTGCACCAGGTCAAACCGCAGACCGCTTCAAAGCCACCCGTTGTTTCAAGGGTTTCTTAGCTCTCTTTTGCTATTCACCTGAGGGAAGCTGCGGACAATCCCATGAACGAAATTGATCCCGCGCGCCGCTTTTCCCTGGATGCGGTGCGCAATTTCGACGGTCTGGCCGCGAGCGGGGCGGCTGGCGGCATGAATGAGGTCGCGCGCCAGGTCGCCTCGCAGTACCGGCGCGATACGATGTCGCCGATCATGGTCAGTGGCGTGCTGCGCATGGTCGAATTCGCGCTGCTGTTCCTGTCGGGCCTCTGCCTCTATTTCCACCATGTCGGCTTGTTCAACTATCTCCCCTGGCAGTACCCGCTGGCGATCGCCTCTGCCTCGTTCCTCGCGGTGGTGCTGCTCGACGTCTCAGACAGCTACCAGATATCGGCACTGATGCGGCCGATCGCCAATTTCGGCCGCATATTGTTGGTCTGGGCCGGCGCCTTCGCGCTGATGGCGCTGACCGCCTTCGCCATGAAGATGTCGGAGGATTATTCGCGCCTGCTGTTCGGCAACTGGTTCGTCGTCGGCTTCCTGCTGCTGTTCGGCCTGAGGCTGGTGATGTCGAAGCTGATCCGGCGCTGGGCGCGCAACGGACGCATGGAACGCCGCGCCGTCATCGTCGGTGGCGGCAAGGCAGCCGAGGTGCTGATCCGCTCGGTCGAGAAGCAGCCCTACAACGACATCCGCATCTGCGGCATCTTCGACGACCGCGGCGACAAGCGTTCGCCGCCCATCGTTGCCGGCTACCCCAAGCTCGGCACGATTTCCGAGTTGATCGAGTTCGCCCGAATCGCCCGCATCGACATGCTGATCGTGTCGCTGCCGCTGACTGCCGAATCGCGCGTGCTGCAGCTGTTGAAGAAGCTGTGGGTGCTGCCGGTGGACATCCGGCTGTCAGCGCATTCGAACGCGCTGCAGTTTCGCCCACGCGCCTATTCCTACATCGGCTCGGTGCCGATGCTCGACATCTTCGACAAACCGATCAACGACTGGGATTCGGTCGCCAAGCGCGCCTTCGACATCATCTTCTCGTTCATCGGCATCATCGTCTTCTCGCCGGTGATGCTGGTGACGGCGGTCGCCATCAAGCTCGATAGCAAGGGGCCGGTGCTGTTCAAGCAGAAACGGCACGGCTTCAACAACGAGACCATCGAGGTCTACAAGTTCCGTTCGATGTACACCGATCGGTCGGATCCGACGGCCAAGCAGACGGTGACCAAGAACGATCCGCGCGTCACCCGCGTCGGTCGCTTCATCCGCAAGACATCGATCGACGAACTGCCGCAGTTCTTCAACTCGCTGTTCGGCTCGCTGTCGCTGATCGGGCCGCGTCCGCATGCGATTGCCGCCCAGTCGCACAACCTCCTCTACAATGAGGTGGTCGACGGCTATTTCGCCCGCCACAAGGTCAAGCCCGGCGTAACCGGCTGGGCGCAGATCAACGGCTGGCGCGGCGAGATGGACACCAACGAGAAGATCCGCATGCGCACGGAATACGACCTCTATTACATCGAGAACTGGTCGCTGCTGTTCGACTTGCGGATCCTGTTCCTGACGCCGGTGCGCCTGCTCAACACGGAAAACGCCTATTGAGCGCCGTTGCCCATGAGCTGCCGCCGGGCGCGGTCAACGCCAAGCTGATCGCGCTGATTACGTCCAGCGCGGTCTTCTTCGGCATTTTCCTGTCCGGTTTCGTCATCGACGAGCCGGCGCCCTACGATCTCTTCATGGTCGGGCTGATCGCGGTGTGGGCACTGTTCGGCCTGCGCATCTCGCGCGCGGCGACGCCGCTGCTGGTGCTTCTGGTGACGATGAACATCGGCGGCATGATTGCGATGACGCAGATGTCGGACCTGGCAAGCACGCCGCTCTATCTCGCCGTCTCGATGTTCCTCGCCTTCACCGCGGTGTTCTTCGCCTCGGTGACCGCAGTCCAGCCCAGCCTCTACAGGCTGATCTTCATCGCCTATGTCGTGTCGGCGGTGATCACCTCGCTGCTCGGGATCGCCGGCTATTTTCACGCCTTCCCCGGGGCGGAGATCTTCACCAAGTACGACCGCGCCGCCGGCGCCTTCCAGGATCCGAATGTGTTCGGCCCGTTCCTGGTGCTGCCCGGCATCTACCTGCTCTATCTCCTGCTGACGGGATCGATCGCGCGCATGCCGCTGCTGGCCGTTCCGCTGCTG
The DNA here is from genome assembly GCF_044778005.1 of Mesorhizobium sp. IMUNJ 23033. NCBI lineage: Bacteria > Pseudomonadati > Pseudomonadota > Alphaproteobacteria > Hyphomicrobiales > Phyllobacteriaceae > Mesorhizobium > Mesorhizobium sp. IMUNJ 23033. Next base: position 222,980 of record NZ_JBJACT010000007.1, on the reverse strand, counting down.
ATCATCACCGCCGGCATCTTCTTCTCCTTCTCGCGCGGCGCCTGGGGCATGTTCGCCGTCTCGGCGGTGCTGCTCACCGGCTCACTGTTCCTGCAAAGCGCCAGCGGCATGTTCCGGCTGCGGGTCGTGGTCATGACCATCGCGGCAATCGCGCTGCTGGTCATCGCGATGATCGTCATCCTGCAACTGCCGGGCGTGGCGGAGATGTTCTCCAGCCGCGCTCAGCTGGAACAGAGCTACGATACAGCCCGCCTCGGCCGATTCGCCCGCTATGCAATCGGCTTCCAGATGGCGCTGGAGCATCCGTTCGGCATCGGCCCGCTGGTCTTCGGCACGATCTTCGGCGAGGACACGCACGACATCTGGCTGAAGATGCTGATGGACTATGGCTGGCTGGGCTTCGTCTCGTTCCTGGCGCTGACCTTGTGGACCATCGCCGCCGGCTTCCGTATCCTACTGCGCGACCGTCCCTGGCAGCCCTATCTGCTTTGCGCCTATGTCGCCTTCATCGGCAATATCGGGCTCGGCACCTTCATCGACATCGACCACTGGCGCCACGTCTATCTGCTGCTCGGCCTGATCTGGGGTGCCATCGCGCTGGAATACCGGCATCAGAAGGAGTTGCGGCTGGCGCCGGCACCTGCCGCGGCAGTGCCGTTTTCATCGATACGATAGCCGCCGAATTCGGTTGACCCGCACCGGGTTATCACGATACATCGCGACCCGGTCCGGAGTGTAGCGCAGCCCGGTAGCGCACTTGACTGGGGGTCAAGGTTGCTCAGGCCGATTTCTTCTTATCTTTCAAGTCTTTAGAAGCATCTTCTGCGGCTCCGGTGTGACTCCCGGTGTGATTTGCTGCTTCCATGGCAACGCGCATGTCCTCGATCATCGCGTGGGCGTATTTCGCCGTGGTGGCGATGTCTTCGTGGCCCAGCATCCTCTGCACGATCTTCATGTTACCGGTGCGCAATGTCCTCGTTGCCGCGGTGTGCCGTGTGTCGTGGAAGCGGAAGTTCTCCACGCCTGATTTGTCGCGGTAGCGTCGCCAGGCCGTCTTGAAGCCTTCCATCGTGATCGGGTATCGCGTGCCCCGCACGAGCTTGAGGCGCTTGTTCGTCCTCCGCGCAACGTAGGTAAACACGGAAGTAGCATGATGGCCCTTCAGGCCCCACAGGAGCTCGCGAACGGCCTCTGTCATTGGGAGGATCCTCGTTTTGTCGCCTTTACCCGTGACCGTGATTGTCCTGCCGATAAAGTCGACGCGGGACCACGTCAAATCGACGATTTCCATGCGACGGCAACCGGTCAGGAGTGCAAACCGAACGGCCGGCGCAAAGTCGTCGCGCATCGCATTCAGCAGGCGCTTCTCTTCGTCCTGGCTGGCTTCACGGACCCGCTCCTTCGGCTCTTTGAGCATATGCCTGCTCCAGTCGATATCGCCAACGGGGACCTTCCAGGTCTTCTTTGCACGCGTCATGATCCCGCGGAGAGGCACCGCGGCCGTGCGGTTGACGGTGGCGTTGCTGACGCCATCACCACGACGCCGTGACACCATCGCAGCGATCATCGAATCCGTGATCTGGTCGAGCGTGATGTGCTTTCCAAGATGGTCGAGAATCCAGCCAATAAAGCGGTAATAGTTGCCCGAGTTTGCGAGGTGCTGGCCCACCTCCAGCCAATAGCGGGATGCAGCTATCTCGAGCGTCATAGGCCCTTCGGCAGTGAAGCTGGCAGCCGTCTTAAGGTTGGTTAGAGCTTCCTGTCGCTTCTGCTCTAGGAAGCGTTCCGCTTGGCGCTTGTTGCTCGTGCCCGTGGGGCCGGAAAATCGACGACCGCGAAGCTTGAAGTCATAGGTGTATTCTGGTTTGCCGTGTTTTCGGTATACCGGCATGCCTTTTGGCTCCGCTTTTCAATGAACTCAGCAAGGTCGTCTTGTTTATAGCGACGGGTGGGCCGCTTCCCTTCAAGGCCTATGTTCACCCAGCGCAAAGCACCTTCGTTCGTCAATTCAAGCAGGTGCTTGGGCGTGACGGCGAGGAATTCAGCAGCTTGGGTAGGAGTGAGCAGGCTCGACATCTTTGACGGTATAGCTGTCGGTCGGCCGGCTGACTTCACGAATTGTTACAGCGCTTGGAGGGAACCTCAACGCCGTTCGACAGTCGCGCCTAAGCGCCATTCGCAGCCTCGGAATGACGAGCCTTGCGAAGGCAGCGACGCTTCGATCGGTGCCACCGGTGACCTTCTCCGGGGCTCTGTGACGGTGCTACCTTAACCCGGCTTTGCGCAAGCCTTCGATAAGTAGTTCAGTGTCCTCCGGATACTTGTGCGGAGGAACCTTGCGCCACTGCGCGGTTGTGAAGTTTGGGTGCACCTCCAATAGCGCTTGGGCATGCCTGTCCGCTTCCCGTGCGTTCCCGAGATAGGCATAGCTCGCTGCCATAAGCCGATGGCCCTCGGAGTCGTCCCGCATCTTTTGCAACGTCTCTATCGTTTTTTCATATTCGCCGAGCTGAAAATAGGCATCGCCGAGATACCAGAGATAGGAATCCGGATAATAAGGGTTGAGCCGCATCGCCTTCTCTAGCAGCCCCACAGACCGCTCCGCTTGACGAACGTAGACAAGGCAGTCACCCATCTCGGCTAGCAAGTCGGCGTCATTGGGATTGAGCTGCAGAGCACGTTCGTAGGCGGCGATCGCTGGATCGTGCTCCTTCTTGTAGAGGCGGGCCAAGCCTATTTCGGAATAACCGCGTGCGTCGAGGTCGTCATGCTGGACGGCCAGATTCGCCAGGTTTAACGCCTCGTTCAACGCGCCTTCCGGATCGTTGGTCCACGCATAACGCCATTCAACATTGAACGTCCGCGACATGGCCGCATAGCTGCGCGCATAGTGCGGATCGAGATCCCGCGCCTGTCTATAAAGTCGCCTGGCGTGCCAGTTGCTCTCCGGGCGGAAGCGGAAACTAAGATCCTGTCCTCGCAAGATCAGTCCATAGGCATCGACGTTGGGGTGGTTCTGAGCCGAAAGGCGGCGCTTTTCCGCCATGTCTATCTGGACGGCCAGGCGCGAGGCTGTGGTAGCAGTCACGTCGTCCTGGAAGGCAAATATGTCCTCGATCCCGCCATCGTAGCGTTCGGACCACATCGTATTCTCGGTCCGCGCCTCGATCAGGTCGACGGCGATCCGCAGCTTGTTTCCAACGCGCCTAAAGCGTCCAGACAGAAGGTATCGAACGCCGAGTTTATTGGCGATCTCGCGCAGCGACCGCGTCTGGGCGGTCGCTGCAAAGGTCGAATGACGAGCAATCACCATCAGGTTGCGGAAGCGGCACAGATCGGAAATCAAGTCCGCAACAACGCCCTGGCACAGATGGAGGTCTGCAGGATCGCCCGAGACGTTCTCGAACGGCAGGACGGCGAGCGAACTGTCCGGGACGGAACGCTGGGGTGCCGGGGCAAACGGCAGCGCCGACACTTTGGGCTCGGCATGAGTCCGACCGAAGTCTACGGCTAGGACTTCGACCTCGTCAGCTATGTTCTTCAGCTTCTGCTTTCCGAGCGACCGGAACGAGCATTCCGGCTCATTGCGCACGAACTGGTGAACCGATTCGGTAATACATATGCCGCCAGGCGACGCCAGCGCCTGAATGCGTGCGGCCATGTTGATGCCATGACCGTAGACGCCACGGTCGCCGACGATCGCGTCGCCTATGGTGATGCCGATCCGGTAGGCGATAGGCTCCTGGCCACCCGACCACACCGCGGCGTTCGACATCTCCCGCTGCATTTCGACGGCAAAATCCAGGGCTACGGTCGCGCTTGGAAACAGGGCGACCAGTCCGTCGCCCGCGGTATCGACAACCGACCCGCCATAGTCGCCGACGAGGCTGCTGATGAGACTCTGAGAGCGTATCAAACGGACGACCGTCCCCTCCTCGTCATTATCCACCAGGCGGCTGTAGCCGTGGACGTCTGCGTAGAGGATCGCTGACAGCTTGCGATTGAGTTTCTCGGTTCGCGCGAGGACCATGGCCCCCTTTCACCCCATTGTTCGCAGCCGCAATACAACCCGCCGTGCGATCCAGCATAGCACACAAATGGCCGCTCATGCAGAAGCCGGCGAGTTGGAATGAGGCGGAATGCCGGGGCGGCGGTGCGCCGTTCCTTCGAGGCTGAAACTCTAGCATCATCATTCTCGACGGGCGCGACATAGGCTGGATCGAGGTCACCGGGGCGCGACACCGCCTACAGTCGCGCGCAGGTGCCGTTGCTGGACGATTATTGCGGGCTCGGCATCGGCACGCGGCTGATCAGGGGCCTGCTCGACACGGCGGCGCGAGGAGAAGACGGTCTCGCTGTCGGTTACTCGCTTCCGTGCGATCAGTCTCTAGGAGCGGTTCGGCTTCCGCATCGTCGATCCCAAGCGTCGCCAATCCTCAGCATGGTGGGGCGAGCGCAAGCCCGCGTCAGGGACGCATTCCTTTCCGGTCAGTCGCCGTTGCCGCCGCGGGCGCTCATGCCGCGCGCGCTCATTCCCCTTGCACTCATGCCGCGCGCGCTCATCCCCCGCGCACTCATCCCGCGCGCGCTCATGCCGGCCGCATCCATGCCGCCGGGCCCGCCGCCGGGCCCGCCGCCGAACATCGCCGCAAGCAGCACATCCTCGAACATGCCTGTCTCGACATCCATGCGGATCGTGTAGTCGGCCTTGTCGTAGGACCAGACGCGCAGCCCATCGGAGAATTCGAAGTCGGCTGCGGCGAAGCCTGTAAGTCCAGTCGGACTAGGCGAACGGGCAGGGCTGAACTTACCAAGTTCCTCAGCGACAAGCTCCCCATCTCCGTGCACAAGGAACAGTATAGGTCTCCCAAGATCGTAGTAATTTCCCTCAAAACTAAAACCATATATTCTTGCGAACCTGCCACCCAGCAACTGATCCTCAAGGAAGCGATTCGGTCCGGCTCGGTTTCCAGCGCCTGGACGACGCCCGAGGAATTCGAATCCCTCCTCGAGTTTCATAAAATATCCGACATATCTATTCCCGCCGGCCACTCGTATTATCGCACCGGTAGCAGTGTCACCCTTGGTCCACGCCACAGCCGGGCCTGCGCCGTTTACGGTATAAATCTCATTCTGGTCTGAAATTTTTTGCTTCCAGACCACAACTAGGTTCGCATTGACTACGTTTACGCCATTCACATTCTTATTGTCGGACAATGTCGGTATATTTCTCGCCGACGCTACTTGAGCTACAATAGGAGCCAGAAGTGGATTTACCAATTGTAGATCGATTACAGTATGCCCAAATAAGTTTATACCTGAGACGCTAAGAAGACTTTCTACCATCGACATTCTCCTCCATTATTAAAGAAGTTCTCAAAGAATACGCTATAAAATGCACAACGTATCACGAACTACCCTTTGAACTTTTGGATCGACGTGCAACTTCTATTCCATGGACCACAACATATTTTCGATCGTTTTCACGCCATATTACGCTTATTAACTTACCAACATCTGCCGGTATGCTGTTAACGTGCGCTTGCAATAACTCTATGCTATCCATAATTTCTGTCACGAAGTATTGCATAAGATATTCCTCCTTTTGTTCGACTCAAAGAACGCAGATCCTGTTTCTAGCCAGGTTGTTTCGCGCCCTCGTATGTCTCGCAATACGATAGCCGCCTTGCACAACAAGCGTCCTGACGTGCCGGCACAAACACCCTCGGCAGATCGAAGTGGCTCTTCGGCCCGGGCGGCTTGAGTCTCGGCCCCGCGCTTGCAAAACCGATGGCTCGGCGTCCGAGATTTACATCGAGAATCCTGCGCCAGCGTCCGCCGGTCACTATGCGGTCGACGGCGCGCAGCGTGTTGCCGACGGCCGCATAGCTCAGATCGTCAGGTTCGAGCCGGCGCCAAGTTTCGGCGAGCAGCATGCCGAGTTCGTCGCGCGAGGCGACCAGCGCCTCGCGAAAATCTGCCGGCGCTGCGGCATAGGCCTCGTCGAAGATCGGCTGAATGATGCGGAAATAGTCTGGGCTGTCCTCGAGCCTGTCGGAAAGGTCTTCCTGTCCTTGGCTGATCAGCCCGCGCGCGACGAGCTCCTCGTGGAACAGGTCGACGAAGACGTCGAACATCGCGCCGGTGAGCGGCTGGGCGAGCGCGTGCTCGTCGTGCCAGCCGCGCACAAAATCGAGCATGGACAGGGGGTTGGCGGCGAGCCTAATCTGGTCGTTGCTGGACAATTCGGCGATGCGGTTGCCGAGATTGCGGGTGTAGAGATTTCCGTGGCTGGTCTCCAGCAGCTCGTCGATGACAGAATCGAAATGCAGGGCGGCGATCAGCGCGGTCAGGTCGGCGGCGGATTCATGGAAGCCGTAATATTCGGCGGACGCCGTTCCCGGATCGGGCACGCCGATGACCGAATAGATGATGCAGTGCCCGACCTCGTGCGCGATGACGTCGAAGTTCAGGCTGAAGGGCTCGATGCCGCCGTCCTCGCTCACATGGATGCCGACCTCCAGGAAGCCGTAGCCCATGAAGGCGTTTTCCAGAAGATTGCGCTGGATGACCAGCTCCAGCCGGTCGAAGTCGCGCCGGAAATGCCAGGCGATCGGATGGCCGAAATATTTCTCCCATACGTCGAGCGTGCAGCGCACCGAGCCGAACAGATGAGCAGCCTCGAACTCAGGATCTTCCGGCGCGATGTGGTCGAAATGTCCCTCGCGATTGGGAAGCGCAGGCGGAAAGATATCGCCCCGCCACGGCGGCAGCAGGTAGAGCGGGTCGCCGCGCAGATTTTCCACTAGTCCGTAAGCAAGCGGCTTGCCGATGGGATCGACGACATACATGCGATCATTACCAGGCCCTGGGCCTATAGTCCCGGCAGGCGACGATACGATAACAGTTTCAGGTTCGCGGAAAGGCGTAAGAAACGGCGCCTGGGCAAACAGCCTGAAGCGCGTTCCGTTTTTGACTACGCAGCCTTCCCCTCTAAATGCCATGCTCGTCCCACCTACGGACAGAGGCATCCACATTTTATTGGCCGCAGCATCACCGGCCGCGGCAAAGTCATGCTAACGAACTTTCGCCCGCGGCGCCAGAGTCATTCCCTAACGCGCGTTGGGTTGTGAAAGTATAGTCACGGGCCAAAAGCTCGTAGAACTTGTCCACGCTGACAAGCCCGATAGAGGCGGCATGGTCGGCAAGGTCTTCAGGAACGGCCTGGCCGAGGCATTTCTCGAAATACCAAACTGCCAACAGGGCACGCGGCACCGGCGCAGATGTCGACGCCGATCGCCGCCTGGCCAGAGCCTGCTCACGGTAGCCGCTGTAGAGATCGAGTTCGCGCAGCCGGTCCAGCATGCCCTGATGAAGGGCGACATCGCGATCTCGTGCCAGCGCCTCGATACGGGCGTTGTCCTCCAGAATAAGCTCCACTCCCGCGAGGTCCGTGCCGTTCTCTCCTGCCCAGCGGATTACGTCAGTTTGCCGCATGAACCCGCGCCGCGAGCGGAACTCACCGGTCGCGCGCTTTACGGCTTGGCGATCGGGCGCTGCATCGCCGTCATTCCGAGCCAGCAGTCGAAGCAGGGCATCGCGACGCACTTGCGCGTAGTCGCCCCGTAACCGAAGTTCGTCCAGGATGGCTTCCTCTTCGACCGTGGTCGCTTCGTCGTTCCTCTGAGTTTCGCTGCGCCAGTGTGCGTTGTGCCAGTTCTCGGTCCACTCGAAATGGAAGGTCGGTGGCTCGGGTTTCGCGCCGCTACAGATGAACGCGTCCATCTGGCTCAACAGTTCGAGCGCGTCGTCGCGCTTACGATCAACCTTTCCCGTTCGCAACCACTCGGAAAGCGCCTGCATCTGCTCCGGATCGCCCATATCCTCCAGCAGACCGCGCCAGGTTCTCAATTGATAAAAGCGTGCTTTCGCACCGGCGGCGAGACGTATTCCGGTGGCTTGGTCGATGATTCGTCCTTCGACCGCCTTTTCGAGCGTCGCGCGGATGTTGACCATCGGTTCGCTGAGGCGGACGTAACCGGTTTCCGGGGGGCCATGGATGAGCGCCACCTCATCGTCATCGGTGAGCTCGCCGTCCCGATACGCTTCGAAGATGCGGCCGACGCCGCGCATGCCGAAAGAATGGAGCTCCGCGGCCCGCAGCGCACCCATGCTGGATGCGCCGAACACCGCGATCCTGCGTGCCAGCGCCCATAGTATTTCCTTATGCAGCACCGCCGCCTGTCCGTCGAAATAGCCGTCGATGATGCCAATGGCTCTGGGACTCCGGCAGGCTGCTGCATAGAACTCGCCCTGACGCACCGGCGGCCTGAACTCGAAGCCGTCATAACCTGCTACATCTTCTGCTTTCACACTGGGGCCGCAGAAGACGACCGCGTTCACAGAGCGGCTCCCAGGGTGCGGCGGGCCCGTTCGCCCGGCACGTAGCCGCCGTGATCGTCCGGTCCTTCGAGGCCGGGTATCACCACTTTGACAACCGGCAAGCCGATGTCATCCTTACTGAGGTCGACGGCGACAACCTCCGTGACTCTCGCCGCTTGCAACCTATTGATCAACCAACCCAGATTCGACGCTATCCCGACCGTCGAGTCTTTTTCAGCGGGAGCAATCCGCCTGTCAGGAGAATGCTCGGATAAAAGTCTTTCAGCGAGCCGGTGGCGGTTCTCCCGATACGCTTCGCGATATTCCTCGGGCTGCAGATCGTCGCGCGCCCCAGAAACGTAAGTCGTTCGAACCTGCGCGGCCTCGATTAGCGCCTTGAGCAATGCGACTTCCGGCACCGGATGCGCTGCAGCGCCGATGCCGTGATGGCTGTTTCGATCACGTTGATCGGCGATCAGGCAAAAGAACGCTGGCACACCGATGTCCGAAGTCGTTTCCCACCCCGCTACGCGGAAGTCGGCGCGTTTCAGTTTTTCTAGCACGTCTCGGCAAGGACCGTCCGGCGCGCTGCCAAGATCGACCCCGGTGCTCCTTCGTTGGGCAGACGGCAGGCGGTTCCAAAGGGCGGTCGCATCGCGTTCGACAACCTCGCAGATTGCGTGATGGATCGCCTCGTCGTAGCTGCCGCCCGAGGCTAGCCCATTGCTGCTGCAATCAAAATATCCGCTTCCCGGCGGCGCAGGCACCGTGAAGTTTGCACGGACGCACTCGAACGGCAGCCACCTGCCTTCGTGCGAAATCAAATCCGTGCCCTCTATCCAAAGCGTCACGAGATCGCGGGTAAACTGTTCGCCGGCAACTCGCGGCAGACGATCAATTTCAGCAAAGCTGTGTGAATGCGAGAGTTCCGCCATGCTGCCGAGCTTTAGTGGAAGCTCTATGTGTTCGGCGTGGTAAAGTTCCACACTTTCCATCAACCCGGACGCGATCGCGGCATCCATGTCGGTGCCCTTGCCTTGCGATACCGCAAGCGACCGGGCATTCGGCCGGCACACCATCACCACAGGTATGCCAATACGATCGAGCCCGGTCAGGTTGGCGACCCGAGTAATCCCCATACGGGCCCAATGCGGTTTTACCCGCGCAATAGCTTTGCCTGCATCTCCTCCATATTGAGGAGTCTTTGATGAAACTAAAGGCGCGCCATCCACGGCTGACACTTCGAGCTCTGACCAACCACCACGAACATGGTGTGCTTAGGAGGCAGCCTAACGACTTTAATAGGTTCGTAACAGGGAGATTCACAGGCAACGCGGGTCGGCTCAAAGGAGGCAAGCATTGATCAGGTCGATTTCTTGCTGCTTAGTGGCCTGTTTCGAGCGGTTGCAGCTTCCATCGCAACGCGCATGTCGTCGATCATCGCATGCGTATAATTTCCGGTCGTCGCGAGATGCGGGGGTGATCGAGCATTGCACAGGGCCAAAGGTGCCCCTTATTGGGTCAATGCATCTGGCGCCGGCTGGGGCTGAATTATAGGCCTCTTCATGCATCATTGCTAATTTAGTAAAATGATCATGTTCCGTTCCCTAGCCGCCTATCGGACAAGCCTAGACTCGCTTCCATGCTTAGGCGGGCAGGCACCGGCTCCAGCCGGCTGGAGTTCATTGAGCCGTTGATGCCGACCCTGGTGGATAAGCCGCCCGAAGGGGACGGCTGGATTCACGAGGTCAAATTCGACGGCTATCGCTCACAGATCATCATCGACGATGCGGATGTTCGCATATTCACCCGACGCGGGCTCGACTGGTCGGCGAAGTATAGAGACCTGGTTGATGCCGCCAAAGGGCTGAAAGTCCAGAGCGCCATCATTGACGGCGAGATCATCGTCGCCAACGAGGCGAGGATCTCCGACTTCGCAGCACTGCGCAAGGCCATCACGCAGCGCTGAGCCCAGAGTCGCATCCGTGAGTATGCCTGACCGTCGGCAAAAGGCGCACGCACCATGCAGAATTTGTCGGGGCCAACTAGACCGCACCGTCAAAATTGCTCGCTTGGCGCGATCGATATCGCGCCAAGCATCGCGAAATTCACGCCCGTAGAATGCCTTGATTTCCTATTTTAGCTTGGTCTTGAGGGTGTCAATCTTTTTCGAGACAGAATCTCCGGCATTTAGATTTGGCTTGTAGGCGGCATAGTCGCCACCCTTGCTTATCTCTGCACGGTAAAGTTTCTTAGGGTTTTTCTTGTCGCGGGCCCAAAGCTGACAGTCGCTGGAGGCTGATTCGCCCCAAGAGCCCTTCCATCTGTTGGAAACGCACAGCTTGCCATCGCTCGCCTTCCATGTGCCGACGGCATAGGAGGGACCATTTCCGGTGTAGCCCAGCATTTTGCTATCAGAACCGAGAAACCACGATATACTCACAGCTTTCCCGTTCTTCGCCTTTTCTTTGAACGTATAGGTCTTGCCTCCAAACATCGAAGAGATATCGCTACTCGGTATAGGTTCAGCACCTTTTGGCATTGTTTCGGATCGGGCAGGTAGAGTAGCGATGCCCATGATCAAGGCGGCTAAAATTAGGGCTTTCATCCTAAGTTCCTCCGTTGAACCACCACGCGCAAAATGATGCCTGCTAGTTGTTCGTGCTGCAAGAGGTGCATTGGCAAAACTAGCTTTGCGGAAGCATGGCTTGCGGAGCGCCATCGTAGGGGCCAGAGCGCGCCGAAGCCCTCGCCGGTGTTAGGACAGCGGCCGGCCGAAACGCGCGCTGGCGGGCTCCTTTGTGTCGGCGATCGAAACGGAACGCAACGCGGGGCTAAGGCGTTGAAGAGGCGATGTTAATCGAAGTGGGGGCTGTAGATGAGCTCTCTTCGTGAAAAACCTAGTCTAGCGTTCCGTGCAGAAGCCGAACGCCAAGCCCGCCTCGAAAAGAACGCCCGTCTGAGGGAGCTGCGGTCTCACGCATCTTTGCTAGTGTTCGATCCTCATGCTCCGTTTCACGATGAGATCGATTGCAAAGCGATCTTCGAAGAGAAGACACCGCTGGCGCTCCATCATTTTAGCAAATCCTGAAACAAAAGCCGGGCCAGACCGTTTGCAATCTGCCAGACCACACTCTGGCTACTCCAGGTCCTCCCGCTGGCTTCGGCCGGCGGGCTCTTTTGTGTCCGCGATCAACGAACTGACCGAGCGACGCCCTGGCTTCGGCTGGACGCGATGCGCGCGGCCACAGGCGTGAGGATCATCTGCAAGAAACAACTCGACTTCTCACGTAAGCGATTGCTAAATTAGCAAAGGCTCCCGTAGCCTCGGGTAGTGCGCAAGATGCTTCTTCCGCGGTTTTTGGTTGGGATGTTCACCACGACGGCCGTTGTGGCGATCTGGACTTACATGGCAACGGGGTCATTCTGGAAGGCGCTCGCCTGGACCGCACTGACGTTGATTGTTTTGCAGGTTGGGTATCTCGTCCTGGCTTTCGGGCTTTTCTATCAGCGTTCAACCAAAAGCACGGACGCAGAAGCGGAGCCCGTCAGCCCTGCTAAACCGCTGCGTCGAGACGATGGTGTTTCATCCCCTGGCGGCCAATAGCAGCGAAAGCCCCTTCAATAGATGCGCTCGAGCAGCGATCGCCATGGTGAGGACGGCCGGCGCCTTTACAGCGCCTATGATGCTGCAGTCGGGAAGAAGCCGATCAACCGCGTCAACTGCGGCGCCGGTCATTGCTCATAGGCGGAGCATCAGTCGCTGCCGTGGTGAGCCTTTTGATATACTTGATATCGGCGGGTTAACCGGCGATCGCGATGCCTACGCCAATGGCGATGGCGATGGCGATGGCGAGGCCGATGAGGAGGAGGCATATTACTAATTCGTAATTTGGCGGCCACAAGTCTGCCAGGAAGACCACCGAAGGGGGAGATCCTTTTCAACGGGAGCCCTCGTCGAATGACCTCTACTGCATACACGTCGACCCAAAAGTTCCTGCACTGGGCTCTCTTCGTGCTCGTCCTCTTGCTTTACGCACTGACCTACGGCGAGGGTCTGTTGCCTCGTGGCGACCCTACAGTCGATGCCATCTGGCGGCTGCACATTTCGTTTGGTCTTCTGTTGGCCGGATTGCTGCTTTGGCGGGTTGTTCTGCGCGGCCTAAGGGGAGCACCCGGTCTTCCAGTCGAAATGTCTGGGCCCGAGCGGACCGCAGCCAAGATCGGCCACTTTGTCCTCTATGCGCTGCTGATCGCGATTCCAGTCCTCGGCATCCTACTGACTTGGTTTAGAGGTGATGCGTTGAGCTTCTTCGGCCTCTTCACAGTGCCGGCACCATTTGCACCCGATCGAACTACGGCTCGCACGATTCGAGAACTTCACTCGTTATGCGCCAATGGGATATTGATCGCGGCCGGCTTACATGCCGCAGCCGCGCTCTATCATCACTTCATCCGCCGCGATGCAATTCTGACGAGAATGCTCCCAAAGGGCTGAGCCTGGTGGCCCCTAACGCCGGGGCGGGCACCACGGCGCGCGTGGTGCTTCGCCACTGTAGGCCAAACACAGCGGCCGGCCGGAACGCGCGTTGGTGAGCCTCTGGGACGGCATACCAAGGCGCCCGGTGGGCCTGCCCCACAATGGGTGGCAAGCGTCCCCGCGCTCCCTTCCAGAGGTAAAGATACACCGGCTCCCTCAAACTCGTGGATCAAATGAACGGGAGTGATGGAACTCTACTTCTTAGCAGGGTTCGCATTCCAAATATCCCGATGCAGTCGCCATTCGCCGTCGGCGCCCTTCTTCCAAACGATAATGTATTTGCCGATTTCCTCACTGGTCTTGCCGTCACTGCCGGGAATCTTGATTGAGTAGATGCCCTCCTCATACGCGAGATTGCCACTCTCCTCGACCTGCGCCGCTTTCAGGGTCAGATCGGTCAATCCTGCATCGATCCAGCCCTGCCACATCTTCTGAACGCTTTCGCGGCCGGCGACCCGGTCTTCGTTTGGGGGAAACGCTACCGCGTCTTCGGTATAGTGTTGAGCCACACCTTTCGCATCCTTAGCGGCAAACTTCGCAACAAAGTCCGCATTGTTCGCCTCTATGCTTGATTGTGCTGTCTGGGCAGCGGCAGGTTCCCCACCGCAGATAACGAGTGCGACGAAACAAAAAGTGGCTAGAAAGTAACGCATCGAAGTCCTCCCTTTGACCTTTGAAAGCCGGCCAGCGAAGACCATGGGCAGGTGAAGACAACGAGGGCGAGTAATTGCCGGGGTGTTTTCGGACGGCGCCCAAGGAATGTCTTTACAGACGGGGCGTAGCAGGCCGCTTGCAGGGCTAATATGCGCTTACGCTAATACAATGACAATCCCGGCAAGGCTAATATCCATGGTTCCCGTCACACATACGCTGAACGCAAGCAGCCATTTCAGCATCACAATTTGAATGGGTGTTATAGCCGAGTGAGGTGCGGATCGAGGAGATCACGCCTGCCAACCCCCGCGCGGAAATTTTGAAACGGTCCACTTTTCCAATACGACGAGAAGGCGCAATAATCACATTGCTCGGCCATGTGTAGGTTGATCCTCGCTCTCGCCTTCGTGCTCACCTGTGGCCCTGTGTCCGCAGCAGAGCATTGGTTTGCTCATGACGGCGACACGCTGTGGCATGACAAGAAACGAGTTCAGCTGCTCGGTATCGATGCCCCGAACTTTCGCAGACGTGTCTTGATGCCGCTGACAAGTTCTGGCCCTGCGGCAGGTATGCGCGTGACCACATTCGCCATCTCATTGCCTCAGGGGATGTATCCTGCACCATCGAAGGCAAGGACCGCTATGACAACGATGTCGGCGTCTCCTTCGTGGGAGGCATCGATCTCGGACGCGATCTGGTGAAACACGGATTGGCGGTCGTCGACAAACAAGCGCCTCGATACCTTCCGAAGAGCGCGAAGCCCGCATTGCCAAACGTAAATTGTGGGCAGGGACCTTTATCGATCCCGGCGAATATGGACGGGGTGGACGGCCTCTACACGATGGCGGGTCGGGTGTCTCAAAATAGGTGGACTTTCCTCCAGGATTGATTTGACGCGCCAACCTTTGCGGTCGAGCGTTCGCAATAGGGCCCGGATCAAAGGTCCGATGCTTCAAAAAGCGGCCCAGGCGCTGCTCTACGACCCGATCAGTCGCCCCTCAAATAGTAAACAGCATCCAGAGTTGCACCAACCCAATCAAGACGATGAGACCTACCGTCAGCGCGGCGAACAAATCTGTCGGAACCTCGGCGACATACCTCGCATGGTGGGTTTCCAGTTTCGCCTCGGTATAATCTTGGTTGATTGCCTTGATCTCCTGGAGAGTTGACCTTCCTGCGAGAGCGCCGAAACAGGATATGTTAATAACTGACAAGGCTAGCGCCAGTTTTGCTGAAGCTGGCGCCATATGAGCGAAGCTGAACATCAGAAATAAATTCACGGCCGTGACCGCGAATGTTATGCCCATTACCGCCATATAGTGGCCAAGTCGAGCATTCGTCAGTGAGACTTGCTGATCTCTGGTGAGGTTTTCTTGGTCGGCAGTTGCAATCATACCAAAGTCCTCCGATCAAACCGCCAGCATCCGGGTCGATCGTACACCTATTGTTACGATCTGCAACGCACAGCAGAAAACATAACGAGCGACTTATCTTTTCCGCAGCTTCGCCCTTTGCGGTCGAACGATCGCAGTAGACCAGGAATGCCCTTCGCTCTCGCCAAAAGAGAGATCGGCTAAAATAGCGAAGCTTTCGCGGTGTTAACCACGTTGCAATGTTAGGTCGAACCAACGCTGTGTCTTTCCCGTTGACCACCCATGGAAGATCACAAAGCGAGATTCCGCTGTCGTCCCGAACCGTCCGGCACATGGATGGTCTGGGACGATGTCGATCATGCTCCGGCGAGCTTGGGAGGCTGCCTGCTTATCGGTCGCACCTGGCAGCGCGCCAAGGTGGGCTGCGATCTGCTAAGGCGCATTTATGACAACCGGCTGGAATCTCGATCGCTTGGCAGCAAGGGAAAGCCCGCAAACGATCAGGTCGACCGTGTCAACGACCTCATTTCATCCATCCGCAAGACCGGCACAAACAGCCACGTCTGAAAAATCCACGTGTTAGGCCCGCTGCTCGGAGCTCGGCAGCGGGCCATTTTTCGAATTAATAGGTCTTCATCGACCGATGCGGCATGCCGGCTTCTTCGAATTCGTCGTCATAGGCACGAAGCCGAGCTTCTCGTAGAGCGCGGTCTTGTCGGCCTGAGCCGTGAGATAGAAGCGGGTCTCGCTTCGGCGACTTTAAGAGCCGACACGTGGTCGGCCTTCATTGGTGCGAGCGATCGACCCGCTGTTGGTCAGTTTCAACGGTGTCGATGTGGCGACGATCGGTCCATCAGCGGATGTCCGCGCAACAGAACTCGCCGACAAGGGCATCGAGCCCGAAGATGTCGTTGGCGGCACGCTCGCGGCACGGATTGGAAGATCATCAGCCATCAACCGATTCCGGCGCCGACTGGTGGTGAGAGCAAGGGCGAGATTCGGCTCACGCTCTCCGACGGGGGCGGCCGATGACCTATCTCGCCTTCACTATCGCGTGCGGCGTCGTGCTGGCGCTGGCTTGGCCTCACTTAGTGGCGCCTAAGCTCGCTCTGCTTCGAAGCGTCCCGTTGCTTCATCTATTTTGGTAACCCGCATTTCGGGTCCAATCTTTCGCGCGACGATCCTGCTGTGCATGGTATCGCTCGCCGCAACAATTATCGAACGGAAGAGCCCGCCGCGTTTCGACATGGCGTGTTGAAGATGCTCGGCGCGACGACGGTTTTCCGGCCTATCAATCCATCCCTTTCCTGAGAGACCGAAGGTGCTGTAGCGCGTCTGCTCGACGTCCAGAAATCGATCTGTCCAGAGCGTAACCACCACAGCCTTTCCGTCATCGGTGACAGCAGACCAGGTGCGCCGTGGATTGCGGACCGTTGCACCTAGCCGAGCGTAGGCCTCTGTAAGGGTTTTGCATTCAGGATCGGTGGTCTTCATGTTTCTCTCTCCTATCGTCGCGCCTTGCGCCAGCCGGCGGCGCGCGCTTCGTCCTCGCTGCAGAACCACCGCTCGCCCTTGCTCGCTGTGATCACCGTCTCGTCGTAATGTTCTTGCCCCGGAAGATGGTAGATATGATCACCCGAGTTCACACTGACGTTGCCCTTGATGTTGCAGCCTGGGTTGCCGAGCACGCTCAAGCCGGATGACGGCTGGCTGACCTTTTCCACCTTGTCGGCGTTTGCTGCACGCCAATCCCAAGGCTGATCGAACCTGCCTTGCCAAACCCCGCGGCGAGCTGCCTTGGCAGTGCCTTGCTCGGTAGCGAAAGCCCCGCTGGAATAGCGCGGCCAGTCGAGGGCCAGACCCTGCCCGACAAGCCAGCGTTGGACGCTGCGGCCATCGGCGCGCTCGCAGTTTCCGACAAGGCGGCCGTATCGATCGCGGTCGACAAAACTGCAATGTAGTGGTCGCGAAGCTGCCAGGAACTCGTCCAGTGCTTGGGCAGCGCGGCGCCCGCAGGGATATTCGAAGCCCTTAGCGTCGTCGCAATACTGCCGGCTCTCCGGGGCGTCGATCCCGTTGAAACGGATGCGCTGGCCAGCAATCTCGACCGTGTCGCCGTCGATAACGGAGGCGCGGCCTTGCATCGGCCCAGGCAGGGGTTCTGTCCAATTTGCTATGGTGCTTTGGAGGCCAATGGTGGTTTGGAGACCAGAGGTGATCTGTTGGCCGGCGGTGCTATGGATAGCGAATTGAGTGACTGCTGCGGCAAGCGTGCCAACGCCCAGCAAAAGAAGCCCCAAGAGCGGTCGCGGCAGTCGCCGTGACAACCTTCTCCTGCCGGCCCGCTTTCGCCACCGGTCAGCCTGATTGGCACCTTGATGACGCTGGACCTTGCCCACGCCCCTCCTCCCCGAGGGGAGAATGCTTCCAACTCGCGGAAGAGTCCAGAAGCCTAGCCGGACTGTGGCGCCAACTCACAGCAGCGGAACCGCTCGCCGTTCCTGCTTCATCGCCTTGCGACGTTCGACCTCGCGCCACGCTTCATGTTCGGAAGGAGCGGCGACGGTGCCAATCTCGGGATCGAACAAGATGATTGTTCCTTCATGCGTCCAGATAGCGATCATGCGCGCCCCCCGGCGCTGAATCTCAGTCGATGAAAGATGCTCTCCGGCTAGATGGTCCCGCAAGCTGGACCCAAGGCCCCCCGGCGACGTGGCCACTTGGGCATGCCGATTGGACTTCGGTCGCACGATCGATTGGGACTGCGGGGGTGATCGAGCATCGCACAGGGCCAAATGTGCCCCTTATTGGGTCAATAGACTGGCACCGCAATTGGTGAGGCTTCGCATGTGCCCTACATCATATACGGTGGAAAATACCACACGAGAGCTTTGGCTTCCTCTTCGGGCGTCATCGGGCGAATCTCCCATGAGTCCGTTCTCGCGATGTAGCGTCGCCAAACGAGCCTGCCCGCTGCGTTGATGTCTTCATGCCAGCCAGTAAAACCCAACAGAGGCAACAGCACTTGTCGGATCGATCGAAGCCGCCTTGCTGCTGCCTGGCGCATTGGGTCGCCCTGAGGCTTATGCCCAGAATGTGTCCCAGGCGTAGAGGTCGTAGATATACTCCCGGCCGTCCATCGCCTTGCCGTTCTTGATGTCGAAGACGATACAAGAGAGCACATCCAGCCGTTTGCCGTTCCGCTCCGCAGTATCGCGATGGACGGCGACCACCGATCCGTCCTCGCTCTCTGTTACGTGCAAAAGATTGGATTTGAAGGTCCCGCGAGTTTCGCTCCCCAACCGGCCGAAGTGGCCAAAAATCGCTTCGTGTCCCTTGTAGTCTCCGGCGAGCGAACTCTTCCCCGGACTATGCCACGTGCAGGACGCGTCGATCGTTTGCGTGAGCGTTTCCATGTCTCCTGCGTCGAACGCCGCATAACCGCGCCGGACGAGATCTGAGTTCTGATTTTCTGGCGTCACGTCTGCCATAACTTCCTCCCTGACCGGCGAACGGGGTAGGCCCGGTTGGCAAATTATAGGCCGTTCATTCGAATATTCAATTTTGCTAAAATGCTTCGGAACTAAGGTTAGGCGCCACGCCTTGAATCGTTCCGTGAGTCTGTGCATGCGTTTGAAGTTCGTCCCGCCATTGATGCCGACGCTCGTCGACAAGCCGCCCGAGAGCGATGGCTGGATTCACGAAGTCAAGTTCGACGGCTACCGGTCCCAGATCGTCAGAGATGCCGACGGCGTGCGGATCTTCACTCGCCGCGGCCTCGACTGGACGTCGAAATATCGCGACCTCGCCAAAGCAGCAGCCGAGCTAGAGGTCGAGAGCGCCATCATCGACGGTGAGATCATCGTATTGAACGATGCCGGCCTGTCCGACTTCGGCGAGTTGCGCAAAGCCATCACGAGGCGCCAGCAAGACCTCTATTTCGTCGCCTTCGATCTGTTGCACCTCAACGGCCATGATCTGCGCGACATGCCGCTGGAGGATCGCCGCGAAATCCTAGAAGCGTTGATCCCCGAGGGCGGTCGCATCCAATTCAGTCAGGCGCTGCCGGGCGATGCAAAGGCGATCTTCCATCTCGTCGACCAGGCCGGGCTCGAGGGCATGGTTTCGAAGCGCAAGGACAGCAAATACCGAAGCGGCAACTCGACGGCCTGGCTAAAGACGAAAGCCTACAGCATCGACGAATACCAACTGCTCGGCGTCGAGCGGGAGCCGGGCAAGCCGGCATTCGCTCTCATGGCCGAGCGTGGCACAGGGCGATATGTCGGCACGGCTTTCATCACATTGAACCGCGAAATGCGCGAGCGTCTTTGGGAGCGTGTGCAGCAGCACGCCGGCGCCGCGCCAAAGGGCATGAAGCGTCCAGCGACGCAATGGGTCAAGCCGGGGATGATAGGTCGTGTGAAGCATCTGCGCGGCGAGGAGGACCTTCGCCACGCCTCGCTTCAGGATTTCCGTGAGGAATAACTGAAACAAACGTCTGGTTTGGCGATTCTTTTTCTAATGGAGAGGCGCATGACGGACGATCAGGAAAAGGTCGCAGCCGAAACGGGCCTGTTTGCTATGCTGTCTAGTCTGGCATGCCCGCAAGCCGCCAGCCATCGACGAAGGGCTCCGCAGCTGTAATACTCATAAAGGGCAAGTTCGTCGTGAAATCAGCGATTTTCCAATCTGGATTCCCAGCAAGAAATAGGCGGGCTTCCTCCTGTGCCTCAGAAACGCGGCCGGCAAGGGCAAGCGCGGGTATCAGGACCTCCCTCGAACCCGTCCCGTAGGTTTCGTCCCGGCTCAAGGACGCAACAGCTTCTCCGTAGTGACCGGAGGAAATTTGCGCCATTCCCATGATCCAAAAATACCAACCGGGTGGACGGGGATTTAAACGCAGCGACTCTGCACAAGCTATCAGCGCAGCTTGCGGGTTGCCTAAATAGATTTGAAGCTCACCCATCCATGCAACCGCATCGGCATTGTTGGGATTTTGCCGAACGGCAGCATCGAATTGGAATTTTGCTTCATCCCAATTGCGCTCATAAAGCTGCACGCAGCCCAGGATCGTGCGAGCGTGGGAATCGCCGGGGTCGATCTCTACGGCTCGTTGCGCGTGCATCAGAGCCTTTGCGCGGCCAGGTATCTGTGGCTCTCCCCAGAACATCCAGCCAAATAGCAGTGAGATGGCAAGATTGCTGTGCGCTTCGCAGTAGTTCGGATCGATGTGAACGGCACGTTCCAAATCAGCGCACGCCTCACTGTTGTCTGATCTCGAAATGTCGCATTTGCCTCGCGACCTAACACAAAGATCATAGGCTTCGAGATTTGACGGTCGGGAACGGGCAACAATATTCTTGACACCAAGCTTGCCAGAAATCGCTTCAACAACGCGTCGCGTGACCTCGTCCTGAACACCGAAAATATCGGCGAGATCGCGGTCAAAGCGTTCAGCCCAGACATGATTTCCACCGCCCGCAGCATCAATCAATTGGACATTGATCCGGAGACGCTCTGCCGAGCGACGCGCGCTCCCTTCAAGGATGTATCTCACCCCTAAATCGTGGGCGATTTGGCGCACGTCGATGGACTTGCCCTTGTAGGTAAAGGTGGAATTGCGGGCGATAACGAAGAATCCAGGCACATTCGACAGATCGGTAATGATGTCTTCCGTCAGCCCGTCGGTGAAGAACGCCTGTTCTGCATCGCCGCTCATGTTGACCAGCGGTAGGACCGCTATCGACAGCTTCGGCGGTGTTAACCCCGTCCTGCTCGTTGTAGATTCTGACGTTGCGGTCGTCGTCGACCTGGCGGCGCCAACCCGAAGCGAATAAACCCTGATGGGCTCGGCGATGTTCTTGAGCTGCGTGTTGCCGAGGTCGGTGACTGAGAGGTCGAGCCTCGCCCTGACCTGACGATAGGCATCCTCCGAGAGACAGATGGACCCAGGCGCCGCGACGCCCTCCAGACGCGAAGCGATGTTGACGCCGTCACCCATCAGGTCGCCGTCGCTTTCTTCGACCACGTCGCCCAGATGGACGCCGATACGGAATTCGATGCGGCGGTCCTGCGGCACGCCGGCATTGCGCTCGACCATGCCGTTTTGCACCTCGATGGCGCAACGCACGGCATCCACGACACTCCGGAACTCGACTAGCGCCCCGTCCCCCGTGCGCTTGATCACGCGACCTTTGTGCACGGCGATGGTCGGATCGATCAGATCGCTGCGCAGCGCACGCAACCGCGCCAAAGTCCGGTCTTCGTCCTCGTTGGCGAGCCGGCTGTATCCGACTACGTCTGCAGCCAGGATTGCGGCTAGCTTGCGATTCTCGCTCATCGCGCAACCTCCTCGCCGCTAAGATAGCAGGAAGACTGAGCGCCGGAGGGAACTTTCGTTCTCATGGGGAAAGCAGTTGGGCGCGATGGCAACCCAGCCAGGCACCATCCGCTTGGTCGACCGCTATTCATCAGCCCTATTGCAGAGGCGGTGGATGCCGCGCCAATCAGGGCGATGTAGAGCGGGACCAAGTTTGCCACTCAGCTAAAGGGCCTTCCCGGCGCACCATGGCTCTTGCGATGGCGCTTGGTTTCAAGTCTGTCGCTTTCCTCTGCGCCATGTTGTCGGCCGCGATGAGCCGGCGTAGAGACCGCATCACCCTCGCCGCGTTGCCAGCCCATTTCAAGCATGCAATCGACGATGGCTTGACAGCCGGGCTCCATGGCCTCTTGGCAATCCGATCGCGCGATCGGCATATTCGCTTGGGTGCCTGGGACGGTTGATCATGCATTTCCATCCACGCTGCTCTCCTCATCCAGAGCGTAGGGGACCGGCAGATACGCATTGGTCACGAGCCAATCGCCCACAATCGTCTTGATCAGATCCGATTTTGAGGCCCCCATTTCGGCCGCGAGGCCAGCAAGAGATTCATCTACATTCGGTTCCAAGACAATGCCCGAGACGTTCCTGAGCACGAGCGCTGCCCTGCGAAGCACGACCTGAAGATCAGCTCGCGAAACTTCCGCAATCTGATCGGCCGCACTTTCAAGCTCTTCTGCGAAGCTCAAGCGCGCCATTGCTGTCTCCTTGTCAAAGGAATCGTTCGCCCTCGGCACGGTGTTCGAAGCAAAACCAGCGTGGTGCCTGCTTCGGTTTGGCAAAGCCCCATCCTGCATCCTTGCCGCAGCCTGGTCGTTCGCAGAAATGGTGCTGGATGCCAGGAGCCGTGACGTGCTCTTGCCTGGGTGGCCTAATTTCGTCGCTCATATCGCCAGTGAACGAAATGAGAACAAAAGAGTCAAGCCGCGTCTTGACGAGGCAGGAATATGTTCCTTATTCCTCACGTATTGTGAGACGGGAAGGACGGTTGCGCGGCGCCAAGGCGCTGGCCGGCGAAGCTATGGCAAACACAGCGGAGGACAATTTTCGAATTGAAGTTTGGGATCGCGAAGAGAAGGCGCTCGTCGAAACCATCTCCCGATCGCCCGATTCCATGGTCAGCCAAGCCGCCTGGCAGGCGGCAATCAGGCGCCGGCCAGGGATGCTTCTAATCCACTACAACAGCCGGCATGTGATAGAGAAGATCCTGACACCAGGCGAGGTCAAGGCCGACCCACAGACCATCGTAGGGGGCAGCGTGCACGCGGGCCTCGATGTAGCTCTTGGCGACTTGCGCGAGTGGCACAAGTTGCGAGCCTGGTGCAAAAACTGCTCGCATCATGCCGAGGTAAAGCCTGCGGCCCTAATTCGGCGGTATGGCAAGGATGCTCTATTCAGCACGGTCGAAAGGGCACTGTTCTGCACCAGTTGCGATCGAGGTGGACCGGTAAGGCTGGAAATTCACAAGCTGCCCCGAAATTGAGGCCAGGGGAAACACGTCGGCGGGCGACGCTCAACGATGTGGCTCCAAGCTTAGCCCGACGATCGAATCCCTTGGCTGGCGCATTTTCGCTGCCAACGAGCGCGGCCTCCACGCGTCTTTCCACGCGATCGTTTCTGGCACGTTGAAACGACTCGCTTTTTGCCTCGTTCTCAGCTTCACTGAAGAGGGAGTGGGGGAAGAGAGATGGCACCAATATTAAAGCGGCCGTTGTGCGAGCTATTTTCTACATTTATCTTCGGCGCTGCACTGTTGATTTCCGGGTGTGCTACCCCTTACATCCCCCCGAAGGTTGAAGAGCTCGGCCTGAACAACGCATCCAGCTTTGGCGGCATTATGAGCTTTGCCAAGCAAGAAGACCTACGGGTCGTCTGGGTGCATGGGATGTGCACTCACGAAGAAGACTGGGCAGATAATCGTCATGCCCTTCTCCAACAGGCAATCCCAATTGGGTCGTCTAGGCGAAACACTGTGTATGGCCCAGAGCGCGCCGCGCGCGTTACGTTCAACCACAGTGTGAACGGACATGCACTCGAACTCCGTTTTCTCGTCTGGTCCCCGCTCGCTGCTGATGCAAAAATCGCCATTCGGCTCGACCACACCGATGAACTGAAGCGCGCCAGCCTGAACAAGACTCTCAAAAAGGGGCTGATCGACGACTGTTTTTCCGACGCCGTGATTTACACGGGCACGGCTGGCAACCCAACCAGATCCTGGATGCGTTCTGAAGTTTGTGACGCTCTGGGCGGCAATATTTCAGCCGCGGGCCGCTGCGCTATCGACGACAGCAAGCCGCGGCGGAAGACTGTGCTGGTCGCCGAAAGCCTTGGCAGCAAAATACTCTCCGATGCGATCGTCTCGATATGGCAAACCGCGCCGGCATCGGAACAGTCGCGGATTGCCCAGCGCCTTAGCGATGTCCAAATGGTTTTCCTGCTGGCAAACCAGATCCCCCTCCTGAACGCCGCAACCTACTCTCCAGGCACAGCCAGGATTGCAGCTGAGAAATCGGCGGACCGAGCCAGCGGATCTCTCCTTGACGTATTCGCCAGCGCGCGGGCTCGAAAGACCAAGGCGTTTACCGCGGAGCCCTCCGGCCCCATCCGCTTTGTCGCTTTCACGGATCCAAACGACCTATTGAGCTATCGGCTGTTCCCCAAAGCATACCTGCCGGAGGACATGAAGATTACCAACGTGATCGTCTCAAACGATCAGACATACCTTGGCCTGTTGGAGCGCCCGGACACGGCCCACTGCGGCTACGGCTGGAATCCAGCCGTGATAGCGACGGTTGCGGAGGGCTACGACGGCAGACACCTGGGATCGATCCCGGTCAATGTTCCACACTCTTGCGGGCTCGGGGGATAGCGCGCTGCCTCGCCGCCTCGGGGATCGCAACGCCGAATCTTTTCGACAGCTGCCGGCAGGATCCTAGAAGTCGTGCCGGTTCCGATTGGGCGCTAGGTAGCGAAAGCCTTCGCGTCGTCGCACGGTTGGGAGGATACCGGAGCGTCGATACCATCAAATCGGACGCGCTGCCCGTGGACTTGGATCGTATCGCCGTCAATGACGGAGGCGACGCCCCTAATCGTCGCTGCCGCACTGCATGACAAATTGCGCCTTGCTCTGGTGCCGTTCGCCACTGGTCAGAACAGTTATCGTGGCACACTGAAGGGCCGGTGAATTAGCCGCATCTGGACTTCAAACGCCGATGGTCGCAATCAGCCCTCCGGGAGAGAATGGGTGGACAGATCCCGTCATCGTGGGCGCCGGCTCATTGGCTGCCTATGAGGTTGGACTTCGTGAGGCAAGCCGTGGCCGGCCTGATCACGCCATTGGACCCAAGGCGCAGGCTTGCCCGTGACCTTCTCCACCGTCTGCAGCCTTGTGGCCCGCCGGTGAGCATGCAGCGCCAAAAGACCAACTCCGAAGTCGCCGACTTTCATTCCGGCACATGCACCGCCTCGTGCAGATAGGCTGAGTTGATGTTCCTGAGTCTGTTCCAAATTCTGGAGAGATATTTTCCGACTGCGGACCTACTTTATTCCAAGATTTTTTCCGTCGATTTGGAATGCAGTTTTCCTCACTCTGTCGTATATCTATTCGAACAACTGCCGGCGTGACCCTACAGCGCGGGCCTCTAGGAAACCAGTTTTCATGGGCTGCTTGAAAGGAGCACCGATGACACAGCACCAACACCTCAGTGATCATCCTCGCATGTCCCCGCACGCCGCGACGCGTGGGCAGCAGAGGGGAATCAAACCCTCAATGGTCAGCTTCATCCTGATGGAAAGCGACGTGGACCTCCACGCAGGGGGCGGTTGTAGGACATACTTCGTCAGCAAGAAGCGCCTTGCCCAGTTGGAACGCACATGCCCTCACGAACAGGACTTCGAAAAGCTGAATAAGATTGCTGTGGTTTGGTCCGAGCACACAGGAGAGGTCGTGACTGTTCTCCGGCACAGCGCTTGTTCGGGCCGAAGGTATCGGCGCCAGGGGCCGACCCGGAAAACTCGAAACGCGAGTAGATTCATATGAGCGATACCGAGAGCAACGTCATCTCATTTCATGATCGTCGGCGACATCAACCGGATCGTAAGCAAAGCTATGAGCAGCACATAGATCGAACGTTCGCAGCGTTGGAGGCCGAAACCCGACGCCGCCCGAAAATGGATCAGTCTGACCGACCGGTGGTTGCCGCGAACCTGCACCGCATCCTCGAGCGCTTCGAGACTGAATCAGGCCATAAGAAGATTGACGTAGTGCAAGCCCTGAACTTGGGGTCTGACACATCATCGACGAAGGTCCTTTGGAATTATACAATTTCTGAATCTAGCGATAGACCAGATAAATTGATCTCCAACATAAGAAACTACAAACTTTTGGCACAAAAGGCAGCTAATCTGGCGACTTGGAGCGAAAAAGAAACCATAATTGATTTATTTAAGGGCTCATCGTATAGTGAATTTAACAACAATGACTCTGACAAAGATTTCGATTTTTCTGAAGTTGCCCAGATGCTACACAAAATGACACAGTGGCTACGCAGACATACTGAAATAGATGACTATTATCGATACCTGGCGTCGTTTCCATTACATACCGACGAGGGAGACTTCGCTGTCAATACTGTGATGAGGTATAGTCTTCCTCAACACATTGAGAATGGAATGCCGGTTTGGCTGTATTTTTCAACAGCAATCCCCTCTACCGCTTTATACAGACGGAGCCTAGTCAGAGTCCCGGTAAAGTTTATCTCGGGCACCCACCTGCCGATTGAGCAGCGCTTTGAGGACGTTCCTCCGTCCGCCGTGGGGGCGCGAACACTTGAGTTTCGCAAATACCTGCAAGTGCGTCTAGGCATCGCTCCGCTGGGCAAGTCCCTTGATCCTCAGCCGGTGTTCGACTTGCGGACAACCGCCGAGCTTTGGGACGCCGAGGAGTTCGTCGCCACGATACCATACGGCGACAGCGTTCCACTTGTAAGGAATTGGACGTTGGTGGAATATCGAACGGCTCCGTTCCCAGAGGTCGCGGCTTATGATGACACGAATGATGCGGAAAAAGCACATAGTCACGATGGGATCGGATGGTTCCGTGTTCCAAGAGGAGTGGCGCTGAGCACGTTGACTGCGGGTGCCGAAGATTGGCCGACTTTCGAAAAGAGATGGGTGCAGGCGTTTGATCAATTGGTTGAGGAGGTGGACGCGTTGAGTTGTGCCCGTCATCTTGGCCGACGCCTCGATGCAACGATTGAATCGAACCTCTACAGATATCCATCACACCCCTTTAAGTCGCCGCCTAACACGATTGCCTCCCTCCTTGAAAGTAATCTCTATGACCGAGACGATTCTCCGGACAATGGGAGTATCGACCTGATCCTCAAACAGAATATTGAGCGCCGATTTCAGACGATGAAAACGGCAGTCGAACGACGCAGCCAACGTGTAGACTCTCATCGAAAGGAACTGGATGATTTTTGGGACAGCTAACCTTTGAGACAGCAAAGAGATGGCTGTTTTCTATGTCGGATTGATCTGTCACAAGCGAGCACGGAGGCGATATGCTCAGCGAGATACAGCGGATTCAGGCGTTAGGCCGATGGGGGGAGAACAAGACGCTCGCTCTGCTCAAACACGCAGGCTTCGTCCAAGAAAGAGATGTAAACGCCGAGACTTGCAACCATCCATTCGGCGACATCTATGCCGAGAGGGACGGGCTTAGGTATCTAATCAGCGTGAAGACCCGCAATAAATTTCAGACAAGCGGGCTCCTGAACCCCTCTTACAACGTGCGCAAGAAGGGTGCTGACGTTCTCTGTATTGCCCGGCGCTACCACGCGCAGCTCGCTTGGGTAACCGTTCAGGTCATCCCGGAGCGGCAGTTGTTCTGCGGCTATTTCGGCACGATTAACCAAATTCAGGTGCATGGCGAGCGCTTCTCCATTCCCATGCAGGCAAGCGCGACTTCGAGATACGAATGCCTGGCAGATGAAGTGACGGACCTGCGGATACGGCCAGAATGGACGAACGGTGGTTACAGCAGGAGCCGAGAACGCCCATTGATGTCGAATTGACCAGCGGAGCGCCGAGCCAAACCATTGGCGAGTGTTCCGACGCAAGATGGACCTAGTGGCAATGCTACGAGCAACTCCGATGTTCAAAACTCCCGCCATCCCGGCAGAGATAATTCAGTTGAAGGCACCCCGCGGCTTTGTGAACCCACTTAAGGACGGCGTCATAGGTCCAAACCTGTTCGGGACAGAGACGTTGTGTGGTGACTGGCATGGTGACTTGCTTCTGCTCGCTCAGGATTTTGCTCCGCGGCAGTTCTTGAAGCCGTTCTCAAGAAATACGGACCTGAATTGGCCTGGCGTCACAACGATGGCGACGGGCGCTACAAGGTGGGAAAGGACACAAATCCAGCGATCTGCAAGTTGCTCAGATCGATAGGCCGCGACGTCGAACTGAGTGGATCAAACGCGACCAATTGCGGCGTCCTATACGCGAACGCATTGTATTTTCTGAAGGCAGGCGGCGCGTTGGACGACGGAATAGCGGCCTCTCAGCCCATCTTCGACTTCGTCATCCGCGAGATGAAAAGCCTCAAGGTCATAGCTTGTTTGGGGAAGGTGTCGTTTGAGGGAGCAATGAGATTTCTGGGGTCCAATGCGGATTGGATATCTTATCGCTACGCGCAGTCTCCCATAATTGTCGACAAATACCTTGTGTTCGGGCTCGCTCATCCGGGGTATTGGGGCAGCTACCAGCGGCTACCCTCGGGCAACCAGGAAGAGCGTTTTCATGCGATGAAGGGCGACTGGAGAAAAATGGCGCGCGCTCTTGCGAAACATACCCATTGTTAGATGATCTCTGATGCCGCAGCGCGATAGATCGGCTTCAGGCGCACAGGGGGGTGGCCTGTCTCTGACTGGCTCACATCCAACGTCTCAATCTTGCGGACAAGATCACTGAGCTTTTTGGAACCGTAGGTTCGTGGGTCAAAATCAGGTGCGTGATTGGCGAGTAGGTTTCCGAGCTGTCCGAGGGCGATCCACCAATCCTCTCCTTCATTTTCAGACATGATCCTTTTGAGGATGCGCGAAGCGTGTGCCAGCGTCTCCAAAGGCTTTGTCGGCCCAGCCTTGGCGCCTGCAGTCGCCGCTTCCGGAAGGAGATTCTCCGTATAGATGAACCGGCGACATGCCTGTCGAAAGCTTTCTGGCGTTTTCTGCTCGCCAAAACCGTATGCGTCTACCCCCTGCTCCCGAATCCTCGCGGCCAACCGCGTAAAATCGCTGTCCGACGAGACCAAACAGAAGCCGTCGAACCTACCGCTATGCAAGAGATCCGTCGCGTCGATAACAAGCGCTATATCCGATGCATTTTTGCCTTTGGTGTTCGAGAGCTGCAATAGAGGGATGACGGCGTGCTTGGACAGAATTTCCGTCCAGGCTTTCAACCGCGGGCTAGAAAAATCGCCGTGAATGCGTCGGACGCTCGCCTCGCCGATCTTTGCGATTTCCTCAAAGAGGCCGTCTGCAATCTTGGCAGGTGCATTGTCAGCGTCAATCAGCACCGCCAGGCGACTTGGGCGCGGTTCAACGGACATAAGGTCCTCCGGTGCAACGGGCTAATTTTCTCGGCATTCCTCGAAGAAACCTCATCGTCTCGCATAAGCTGGCTGACGAGGCTGAGTCATACTGCAACAGACAAGCTGTTGTCAGTGTGCGTCGCTGGAGGTGGGTCTGCTTGCAACGGCTTGCCCGGCCTAGGCCATATCAGGAGCGCCGTTTCGAACAGCGCATTTGCTCGTTCGAGCATCTGTGGTTCGCTCCAAACATCCGGCCACCGATCAAGTAGCTTGGCATTCATTTGCAATTTCGAATGAGCTTTGAGCGCGACCGACTTGCAATTCGGCTTGCCGTCGGCGCGAGGCGGCAGCCTCCAGGCCGAGTTTGACAGCGACGGGTTTAGCGAGTCGCTGACCAGCGTAAGATTGCCAATGCCGTGAAGCGCGCGATCCCTGTTGACCCTGCCGGTCTCATCCCCATCGAAAGGCCAATGATCTCGCCATTTTTGCGGCATGATGTGCTCGATGGTGAGCTTGGAGAAATCGAAGCCCACGACCGGCTCGCCCAAAGCTCCCGGTGTCTGGTAGTGTTCCTCGAGAGCTTGCAGCATCATAAGAACACGCGCGCGGCGGAAATTGCCGTAGAAGACCCGACCGCACCAATCTGACCTAAACCGCTCGTCGTCGGGCCACCACAGAGCGCCGGCGAGAGCGCCAAGATAGTTTGATATCGTCGCAGCAACCGGCTCGGCCGCATTGACTGAGTTGATCACTCCAATCAGGTCAATCGCCAGATTACCGTAACCTCTGGTTTGGCCACCGCAAACCATCCGTCGGACAAGATAGCTTTCAAGGGCCGCGGCCACCAAATTCATGTCGTCTTCGGTCGATCCCTCACGACTCATGATCGCCATCAAGACAGGCTGGAACACCGACATATCCAGCGGTTTCAGCCGAGTGCAGAAGGTCGCGAAGCGGGAGCGTCCAACCGGTTGGTCGATCTGTCGGAAGAGGCTGCCGTGGACCTGGATGTCGTTCATAAGATCATGAACGGACTGCATGTCTTCAGGGGAGACCCGCTGCCCCGCGTATTTCAGGAATTGATCGTATAGGTGATTGGCCGAGACCGGCTGACGAACGCGGCAAATGAGCCAGTTTTGGAGAAAAGTGTCCACGCGTGCTCGGGCTGCGTGCCCAGTGCCTATCTTTTGGCGCCAGTAGCCGGGATCGCGATCGAAGCCGGCCCAGTATTTCTCATAGGGCTTGGCGGCATCATCGTTTCTTCGCGCGAATTGCCAGAGGAGCCAGTTCTTGATCAGGTCGGCCGGCAGCAGGGGCGTGCCGTGAGCGTTGAGGGTTTCGAAGATCGCCTGTGGCTCGTCCGAACTATCGAGGTCGAGAACAATCAGGCGGAGATGATCTTTGAGCGCGGACGAAAGCGCCGGCACGCGCTGCTCTGCGGGCCCCCTACCCAACCAGCTCCGCATCGACTCAACAAAAAACGCATAGGCTTCCGCCATGCGCGTCTTCACGCCCACGAGGCCTTGCGGGCCAGTTGCATCCATGACCTGCCGGAACGCGGCCCGATCCTCGTTCGTCGGCCAGACCTTGTATTTCTCTTCCTCTTCATATCCCGGCGGGTTCGAAGTCAGTGCTTCGAGCCGAGGAATCTCGATCCGAGCGGCCTTCTCCGCCGGCTCGTTGCCTGCGCCGATGATCTCAGCGAAAGCGTGCTTTGCCGCCTGGAGCACGATCTGCAGCGTCGTTAGACGCTGCTGGCCGTCGATGACTTCGCGCCTCGTCACGCGGCCGCTGGGCGTGTCGGCTTGCTCGAGAACGACGGTGCCGAGGAAGTGGCCAGCTACCTTCTTGCCGTCTGCCGTGACAAGGCGATCCGCCAGGTGAGAAAGGTCTTCCCAGAGGGGCTCCCATTGTTCTTCCCTGTTCCAAACATACGGGCGCTGGAACAACGGCACGAGGTGCCGTGTCTGCGTCCCAAAAATATTGGCAAGTGGATGATAGGCTGGTTGCATTTGAAATCCCCCCCGGATTCTCGTTGCCGATTGCAAAATCTAGTTCGTGCCCGCTTCATCAGTAGCAACGGTGTTCGCCCACTGGAATACTCTCTGTTGCTCTCGTATGAGAAATTCGACGGGGTCAAGGACAGGGATTCCAAAATCTCTCGCCATCGAAATGAAGCCGGCAAGGCTCTCTGGCTTCAACCTTCCCGTCTCAACATTGTCTCCGTTTACGACGATAGCCGACAGAAGCGGCCAGCCTTTCCTATGCGCGTATTCGCAAAGCCTTGTTAGATGATCCCCCATCTGCCAGTGGACCTTGGCCCAATTGGCGCCACTTTCATCCGCGACCTGCTTATAGGTAATAAATCGTCCTTCGGCTGCGGCGCGGCGAATAATGGTGAGCGTCGTCTGAAAATCGAGAGACGGGCTTTTCAATCGCTCCCTGGCGGTCAAAATTTCTGGAAAGACCGGATCGCTTTCCCGGCCTTTTCGTCGATAATTCGCGATCAGGTTCTCGAGTTCTTCGAGCGAATAGGCAGCGAGCTTTTTCTCGTCCACGATGATCCCCAATCCAACGCCTTACGCAAAGCCATGACGAGCGCGATGCCAGGCGAGGTTCTTGCAGTGGCCGGGCGTTAGATTGAGCAAGGGAAGCGTGCCTTCGGTCCGCATTGCATGGCGCGCGTCTTCACCCATCGATGGCGAGAATAGCGCCAGGCCTTCATCACTGAACGAGACTAGACCGGCGTCAAAAGCGGCGTCCCACAAGGCCGACAGGAGCAGCCCGTTGTGCACATCAAGCCGCTGGGCATCGTTGTCGCACAAGGCCCACGGGACAATGTGTGAGGCGCGAAGCAGCGCTAGTTCGTAAATGCCTGTCAGCGGACAACGATCTCGCCAATATCGGAGGAGCGACCTCCGAAAAATGTCCTGGCCGATGCGCTGGAGCACGGCCCGTTGGACCTCCGTCGTTGCCGGAAGATCTTTGACGGCCGTTTCAAACTGCTGGAGGGGAGCATCCGGCAGGCTGTCGCCTAGACGGTAGGCTTGATCGATCGCTTCGTAGAGCCCGGACAATGTTTCGAATCGGTATCGCGCTAACCCAGGCCCGGCCATATCCGCGTTAGGTAGCGCGAGCTCGGCAACAACGCCGGGGTGATCGAAGGCCGCGAACCAAGGCCCATGGATACCCGCGCCCGCGAGAAACGCTTGGCCATGGGCGGTAGTTGATGCGTAGGATTGCCAACCATTGGTCTCCCCACGTTCGATCCTGAACCCTTTGGCGTAGGCAGCTTTCCGCAACTCAGTCGCGACCATTGAGCCCGGAGGGCTTTCGGGCAAGCTAGTTGCCACAAGGGACTCGCTCTTCAGCTTCTTAAGCTTGGCGCGCGCGTTGAGGTCTTTTCCGTAAGTTGCGAGAAGGCGGTTCAGTTCAGTGAACACATCCGCGTCTGTCGCCCTATCTAACAAGACGAACGCGTCGTTCAACGGCCCGGCCTTCGCTTCCGTATCCCAACCGTGCAGCTCGCCATTGCTTTCCCGACTTTCAAGATACCGCTCGGCGGTCATGTCGCTGTATCCAATGAACTTGGAAGGGCCGAACAACCAGCCGACAAGTCCATCGGGTATCGCATACCAATTGATGTGGTTGCTGAGGCGGGTTTGGAGTTCCGCAGATCCAGCCAAATCGCGATTGTATCGGCGGATGTTGTCGGTCACTTCCTCCAATCGATTTACCAACTGAAGCTGATCACTCACGCCACTTCCCCAAGAATCCCTCGTGGTCTCTGTTCCCTAAGTCATCGACGATCTTGCCGCTCGCCTTCCATTCTGTCCCAAGCTTCGAGCACCATGCGCTGCGTGCGGTATTCGGCAAATTTCTTGATCTCGTTATTCTTCAACACGCGGAAAGTCTCGGAAGGATAGTCGGAGCCTTTCACATCGGAGGGATCGAGGATATAGCGGAGTTCGTCGCGCGTCAGGCCGTAGGCACGCGCATAGAAGGCGTCGAGTTCGGCTCGCAAAAGGGCGCGGCGTGCCTCATCCCACGCAAAGGGCGGGCCGTCGAAGCCTAGATCGTTCGCAAAATACTTCATTGCATAGCTAGTGTATATCAACTCTAGCACGCGCATAACAATAAACGCAATATCTTCATCTGTATAAAAAGAGCGCGGAATAACCGGCAACTGCTTGAATATATTATACTTTAGATGAAGTCCACTAACTTTCTGTCGTGCTGTATAGTCGCAAACAATAGAAGACCAGTTTGCTAGCAAAAGAGCCGCAGATTGCGCTTCGTTCGAACCTGTAAAAGCTAATAGAAAAGTATCCCCGCAAGCAAAACGAGGAACTGCGGCCGGAATAAGTGTCCGCTCGCTGCTAGCAGTAGTTATATCCTTCCAGCCGATAAGCCAACGATTTTTCCAACCGCGTCCTTGCAGGCGTTCTTCAGTTGCATCCGTGGCCACCCAATAAAATGGCTCGATCTCGTAGCTTGGGGACGCGTGCTCAGTTTCGCTCACAGCCGGGAGAACACGAAAGCCACGATCATCTCCCCGCTCCCCATACGATGTCGCTCGATGGTCGTAAAATGAAACCATCTTGGCCTCATAGAGCGGCACATAGCGCTGAGCATGCTGAACCCCACGGCCCGACACATCAAGATTCAAGCCCTCGCGCTCAAGCGCGAATTGATTTGGTCGCGGGCTTTCAGGCGTTATCCAGTCGGTCCCGTCGCGCACCAGCCCAGCCGCTAGGAGCTGGGCCGCAGTGCGGAATTGTCCGCTATCGTTCGACATGTGGAACATCGCCATAAATGACACGCCCCACGGGTTGCCTTTGTCGCCCTTGCTGTCGTCGATCAGCACCGGCACGCAGCTGTAGATCTTAGCCGTTAGTTCGGCGTCTGCTCGCGCGCGGAATATCGGAGCTGTCTTGGTGTTCGGGCTGATTGCAGCGATCTGAGTTGCAGAAAGCTGGAACCGGCGTTCCCTATCTTCAAACTCTTCAGTTCCTCGTAAGAAGAAGCAGAACTCCGGATCCGCGCTAAGCGACCGCGACAACGTTAGAAGACAAAACCGAAACGAATGGTGCACACCAGGAAAAATGAACGCTTCGTTCTCGAATGAAGTGAGGCTCACAAGCCGTTTTTGATCAATCAACTCACCAAAGAACAGTGCTGTCGTCGCGTCGGTCGCTATGCCGGTTGGAACGATAAGTCCGGCGCGTCCGCTCGGCCCGACGACCGTGGCAAACAGTTCTGCAAACAGCGCATAGGTGTTGACGTCGCCCCGGCCTGAGAGTGGGAACCGGCCGCCGTCCTCGCCAGGAATGCGCATGAAAACGGATGCGGCTTCCGCTACGCGTTTCGCAAGTTCGAAAGCCTGGTGAAGATTGCGTTCGCGCGAGCCGGCCTCGGCTTTCGCAAGCGCCGCGATCAGCTTGCCGCGTGCCGCCGCATTCGGCGCCTCGGAGATCTCTGGATCAAGGGAAGCGAAGAATTCCTGCTCCTGAAGTTTGATCCGCTCCCACGGGGGGTTGCCGAGCACGCAATCGAACCCGCCACGCTCCATAACGTCGGCAAATTCCAGTGGCCAGTGGAAGGCGCGCGCTACGCCAGCAAGATCCTGAGCACGTCCGACCAGCGGACCCCAGACTGTGCCTCCCGCAAGGGCCTGCCAGACCTGGCCAGTGGTCGGGATCGTCACCTGCACGCGGTTTTGCGGCAGGCCGCCGGTCTTCGGTGTAAGGAAGGCGGCAACATAAAGATCGGCGGCGATACGCCAGGCCCAGCGTCTTGGATCGCGCTCTGCGGCGGCCCAGCTTTTCCGTTTTCGCTCGACCTCCTCCACGGTATCCTCGGGCAGCGCGCGCAACGCCTCGGCGGCCCGGGCAAGCGGCGGCGCAACGGGCAGGCGTCCGCCGCCGCCAGCGAAGTCGAGTGAGCCTTGGCCCTTTTTCTCGGCCTTGTTGCGAGCCGCGAAATGTTTTGCCGTTTCCTTGTCGTCGCCGGTGAGCGGCTTATAGGCCCCGTCCGGTATCCCCTCTTTCAACGCATCGAGATGGAACAGACCGAGCAGCGCGTCGCCACAACGTATGTTGGCCTCGAAGAAGCCGAGCGGCTTGCCCGGTTCCACGGTCTCAATCCAAAGCGCGACCTTCGTCAGTTCCACCGCCATCGGGTTGCGGTCGACGCCGTGGATGCACGACCGGGCTACATCGCGGAGCGCATGGCGATAGTCCGCCGCACTCGCAACGCCGCCAGATCGTGCACGCGCCAGCCGCGTCGCAATCCGTCTGGCGGCGGCAAGCAGAAAATGACCCGATCCACAAGCCGGGTCGATGACCGTCACTTTGGAGAGCGCCTTGGCCGGATCCTCGGCGTCGGCCTCAATGCGGTCAAGCACCGGATCAAGCGCGGAATCCAGCAGCGTCTGCACGAGGCTGTCCGGGGTGTAATAGCTGCCCGTCGTCTTGCGCTGGTTACCCTTGGTCTCGGCGCCTTCGGCGAAGAACATCGCGCGGCCGTCATCAGTGAGGCGTGGGGTAAGCTCCAGCAGGCTTTCATAGACCGAGCCGAGTTCTTCGGTTTCCATGTCACGCCAGTTGACCGGCTGCAGCGACGACGCGTCCTTCAGCCAGGCGAGGCGATAGATCGCCTCCATGAGCGCCTTATTGGACAAGCGCGCATGCTCGAGGTCAGGAACCTCGCCGCGCGCGAAAAGGCCTCCTAGCGCCGGCAGCCCAAGCAGCTTTTCTCCGCGGTCGAGCGAGGCAAAGGTGATCTTCAAGCCCTCCCAGCGATCATGATGGCTGTCCCATGCAGAGCGACGAATAGAGCGCTCGCGCAAGGCTGCCAGCGAATAGCCTTGCGTATAGAGCTTTCTTGCTGTTGCTGGGGCTGCGGGCGGATGCAGCAGGTCGCGGTCCTCCGCCGCCATCAGGAAGATCAGCCGGTAGACGAGCCGCAGAAGCTCCGAAAAGAAATCAACCAAAGGCAATTCGCCGGATGTGACACGCTCACGCAGCGTCGGATTGTCGACTAGAAAACCTGTGCCCAATGCAACCAGCGATGCCTCAACGCCGTCGCGGAGCCTGTCACGCGCGACGAGGCCCTGTTTCGCGCCCTGCTCGCGCCAATGCTCCAACGCGCAGTCGGTGGCGGGCGCAGACGGTTGGCCGAACCGGCTTGCATGCAGAAGCAGCCAGAGCGCCGCGAAACTGGCGAAATCCTCGGCCTCGAAGATCTGGCGCAGATTGGCCTCGATGTAAGTCGGCCGCGTCAGGCTCTGGTTGTCACGCATCAGGCGCAGCTTCTCGCCATTGGACGTGAGGCCCCAAAGTGCTGCGTCCGAATGGTTGAGCCAGTCCTGCATCGCGGTAGCTGCTGAACGTTTGCGGCCATCAGTCGGCAGGCTGTCGCTGGCATGGTCGATGTCATCCGACGGCGGAACGACAATGACCGGAACTCGACCTGTGAGGGCTTCGAGCGTCACAGCGAAGAGCCGGCCGTTCTCGGTGCGACTTCCCACGTGGACGATGGTGGAGAAGCCGAAGACCTGGCTGAGAAGCTTTTCGACGAGGCGGGTCGCGGCGAGCGACGATGGCGCGTCCACCTTGGCAAAGTCCTCGAACAATGCCTGGCCGATGCGGAAGTAGCGCGCGATCTCGTCGCGGATGGTGAGACCTTTGGGCACGCCATAGTCGGCCTCGGCCTGATTGCCGGCGGTTCGCCGGTCGATGGCCGACAACATGGCAGGCGAAATCAGGTTTCCCTCGATCTGGAGTGCCGTGAATTCGAGCGCGACGGGTTTCTTCTTCATCAGTTTACGCCGGGCACGAGGACGTAGAGGCCGATGACATCAGCCGGGTGAACGGATTCCACCGACACGCGCGAAATGAAGCGGCTGGCGTCGGCGCCTGCTCGACGTAGACGCTCGTGATCTTCGGCAAGTGCCTCGGCGCGAGCCTTGGCGTGCTCGGCAATCGGCCCCTCGATCAGCGAGGCAATGCGGGTCAGAGCAGCTTCAATGAGACGCAGCCGCGCGACATCCGCCAGGTTGCCGGCGGCCTCTCCGTCAAGCAGTTTTCGCGCCATCTCGCCGGAAGCGACAACACCAGCAGGGTCGAACGCAATCGCACTCGCCTCCTCCACCAGCAACATGCGTTCTGTCCTGCCACGAACGGTGAGCTTGAAGCGAAGTCGCAAAAGGGCAACGGTCGTGAGGATCTTGACCGCGGATGACGACCAGGCGCCGGCACGGCCTATAGGGTTCAGTGGGCTGGACACCGGATCCAGCGCGCCCTCCAGCAGGGATTCGGCCAGCGTCGCGGGAAGCGGATGGCTGCGCGTAACGACGGTGTGACCGGGCGACGGCGGCTCTTCGAAAGACAGCTTGGCGGTGCCCTCAAGGCCACGGGAGGCCAAGCGCTCGGCAATCTGCTTTGGCAACTCGCTCAGATGAGCCCGATAGGAATTGTGCTTCTGCATTTCGAGTTGCACGTTGAGCCTGCCCATCGCGCGATTCGTAAAGCGAAGCAACTCCGCCGGCCCACCCAACAGATCGCGCCATTTCCTCCATTCCGGCGCCACTTCCTCAGGCTTCATGGCGTTCTGCGCGAAACGTGCTCGCGACGCTTTCTCGCCTTCCTCGGCATCGCGCCATCGCGTCTCGAAATTTCTGGCATCCTGGTCGAAACCAAAGTCGAGCGACAACTGCCGGGTGCGACCCTTTCGCAGCAGCACCGCGTTCATAAGCGCGCCGGTTACTGCGCCACGCTCTTCCGGCAGCGGAACGCTCACACCTGTGGCCTTCCGGATGGCTTCCGCCTTGCGCAGGATAACCTCCAGCACCGCTCCGTCGATGGCGCTATCAGGCGAGAAGAGGAGAACCGAACGCACCAGAGGCGCCGACTGGCCGAAACGGTCGACACGGCCCTCGCGCTGCTGATGTCTGGTCGGGTTCCAAGAGAGATCGTAGTGGATCACCGCGTCGAACAAATGCTGCAGGTTGATGCCCTCGGACAGGCAATCCGTGGCAACCAACAAGCGGTGCGCGTCGTTGGCCATGGCCTCAACGCGAGCACGGCGTTCGTCCCCGGTAAGGGCGCCAGTGACCACTTCGATTTGCAGTTTGGGGAATGCCTTGCGCAGACCGTCGGCGACGTGATCGGCGGTGGCGATGTAGCGGCAGAAGACAACGGGATTGGCACCGGCCTTGATGAGTGGCTCGAGCACCTTCACGATCGCCGCAATCTTGGGATCCGGCAAACGGGCCAAGTGCTCCGCCTGCGCGACGAGGGACGCCAGTGGCCCGGCATCGAGCCCAGAAGCTGGTTCGACATCGATCGCATCCTCGTCCTCCCCGTCATCGTCGAAAACGTGATCCCCCAGGCGATCGGGGTCGGACTTTAAGCGGTTGCGGAGTGCGCTCGCAGCGGCAGCCGGAGATGAGCCGACGCACCGCATAAGCGCGAGCGTGCCCCAGAAGGCCAGCCGTCGCTCGCGCTGGCCCGACCCGGCACCCTCGACCACACCAAGGCAATAGTCGAGGACAGCGTCGTGGAAGGCGCTGTGCGCATTGTCGAACCTGTAGGAACTTTCACTCGTCTCGTGACGCGGGAAGGAGCGTTCCTCTCCCCACTCCCGCGAAGTGACGTCGATACGGCGGCGCTGCACAAAATGACGGGCGAGGCGGATGCGTGAACGTTCGTCCTCGAACGCCCGGCCGGAAAACTCCGCATCGATGAGTCCCAGGAGACGCTCGAATGCCTCCTCATCGCCACTATGCGGCGTGGCGGTCAGCATGATCATGTGGCGGGTCGCCTCCGCGGAAAGCCGCTTCAGCAACTCGAACCGCTGTTGACGGCCCTGATGCGTGCCGACACAGGCATGCGCCTCGTCCACGACAACGAGATTCGGGCAGGCCCTTGCGAAAGAGTCGCGACGCTTTTCGGCTTTGATATAGTCGAGGCTGACCACCGTCTGCGGATGCGCATCGAACAGCGTCATGTGCTGGGGCAACCCGCGCTCGAGCCTGGCGGCCGAAGCCGCAGTTACGGCAACCGCGTCAATGTCGAACTTTTCTTTGAGTTCGCCCGTCCATTGCTCGACTAGATGCGGCGGGCAAAGGACGGCGAACGCTTCCGCCTCACCACGGTCGATCAATTCGCGGAGGATCAACCCCGCCTCGATTGTCTTGCCGATACCCACATCGTCTGCAATCAGCAGCCTGACCGTCTGCAGCCTGAGCGCCATGATGAGCGGAACGAGCTGATATGCACGCGGCTCGAACGACAGGCGAGCGGCGGAACGGAAGGGGCCGGCGCCCCGACGTAGCGACAGGCGCAGGGCTTCCGATAGGAGCTGCGCAGCGGACTGCGTGGCTAACGGCTCTCGTTCTGGCAGCGCAAACTGGGCGGGCCGGGGCTTGTCGGTCTCGAGATCAGGGTGAATGAGTTGGACGTCAGCCTCCGCGCCCGAAAGCGGCCGAAGGCAAAGCCAACCCTCGTCCGGCGAAGGCAGAGCCACCCACTCGCGACCTCGAGCGTAGACGAGGTCTCCGGGAGAAAACGTAGCCGTCAATCCGATACTCCCAGCAAACCCCGCAACTCCGCCAACGCCGATGGCGAAGGCATATGCCGCAACTCGACAAGCGCAAATCCAAGCGCCTCGATCTCGGCGAGATCTTCAGATCCCACCGGGGAATCGCTTGCCGCCACAAGATGTGTCCGCCATACGAATGGCAATGTTTGCGAGCCGATTTTCAGTGGCTCGGTGTCATGACTGGGGATGCCTGCTTCCTTAAAAGCCATGGCCCAGGTTCCGCCCGCCGCGTCCGGCGTGCTAACCGATGCCGGTCGGACCTCGCTGCAGGCCAATCGCAACAGCGCGCGCTTCGCATCGTTGTCGGTCCGATCGATAAGTTCCTGGTCCGGCTGGTTGTAGTAGGAAAGCAGGCAACGATAGCACCCCTTCACGCAATTTGCGTCCGGCACATCCACCAGCAGGCTGGGATCGCGGGCGGCGATGGCTTCCTCCAGTCCCTGAAAATGCATGAGTTGCAGCGCTGTCCTTGCAACTCTCCTGATGGCCTCGGGTTCTTCAACGATCCGTCCGAGAACGCCAGCGCCGCCCTCGGTAGCCTCGAAGGCGAGGATGGCTCGGCGGTTTTCGCGACCGGGCACCGGCTCAGTGAGGACTTCACCTTCCTCGAGCTGGAACGCGATCTCGATGCCGCGCGTCAGGGCGTGCTGGACCGTGGTAATGGAGGTTTCGCTCATCTGCTCGTCCGCAAGACGAAACAAGGCAGCGTTCTTGTTGTCCTGCACGATCGGCACAACCCGCTGCGTGACGGGGCCATCCGGCGTGTCGGCCTCGTCGCCGTCGTCATCAGGTGTCTTCGTCCATCGCCCGGTGGCGGCATCGATGCCGAAACCGAGAATCGCCTTTTCTTTCCTCCGGCGAAGGCCCTTATTGATCCGACTTATAAGAGCGCCGTGGGCATAGTGGACGTT
This sequence comes from Mesorhizobium sp. IMUNJ 23033, assembly GCF_044778005.1. Classification (NCBI taxonomy): domain Bacteria; kingdom Pseudomonadati; phylum Pseudomonadota; class Alphaproteobacteria; order Hyphomicrobiales; family Phyllobacteriaceae; genus Mesorhizobium; species Mesorhizobium sp. IMUNJ 23033. The sequence continues at coordinate 182,542 of NZ_JBJACT010000007.1, read as the reverse complement.
GGCGATCGGGCCATCCTGATCCGACATAGTCGTAGAGGTCACATCGACCTGGCCGTCGCGTGAGGGCCAACTGAAGACGGTTTGTATCTCGAAGCCTTGTCTTTGCCGATCCTCATCGTTTGCCGTTATTCGCTCGGCAGGCGTCGTCTCGACATTGTCGATGCGCAGGATGCTGCGGATCGGATGGATCCCCGCCATGAGCGCGCCACAGGCATGGCATCGATCCTGTTCGTGATCATGGGCAGCGCCACAGGCGTCGCAGATGTAGAGCTTTGTTGTCGTCAGCTTGCCGTCCGTGGTGCCGCGCATGTCCGGCGACAGCTTGGCCTTATAGACGCGATAGGCACGACCCTCGTGATAGATAAGACTTCGCGGTCCAAACTCGGCTATGGCAAGGAACCGTGCGCGCTGCAGATAGGCGGCCTTGGGGCCGCCGGCGCCGATGGCCGGCACGTAGGCGTAGAGCGGCAGCCGGGGGAAGTTGTAACCCGGGAGGAACCCTTCGGTCGCCAGATAGCGATAGGTATAGAAATCGGAGCCGCCGGTTGCTTTCCCCCTCTCCAGAAGAGCGAGTTGTTCGTTGGCTTGCGCCTGGGCAATCTTGGCGTCTCTTCGCTCCTGCTTGTCGAGACCGTGCATTTCCGATTTGCGATTGGCTTCGATCAATTGCGTGCGCGCACCTTCGTAAAGCTGCCGCCAGCGTTTGAACGCAGCGGAGAATTGCGTGCTGGCGTTCGCGACCACCGAAGCGAGGAGTTCCTCCCGATTGGCAGCCCAACTGGCCTGGGAAGCCGAGAGTTCAAAGTCGATGCTGTTCAGAACGCGGCGCATCGGGCCAACAGCCCGCTCGGCGAGTGCGCTACTCGCGAAGGTCTCAGCAATTTCCCGGCTTACCGGCAAGCCCGACTGGGAGAGGTCTAGGACATGCGGAATGTCAGGCGACAACTCCTGGCCGGCCTCGGCTATCCACACCGCATGCAGGTGGGCCTCGACCAGTTCGCGATTGGCAAGGTCGAGCGCCGGCGGGCGCACGATCCCGCCGACCATCTGATCGCGGCGAGAAAAGTAATACTGGTCATGGGGGCTTTGAGCTGCGCAATAGGTGACGACAAGCGCCGCCTGACCCGAACGTCCCGCCCGTCCGGATCGCTGGGCATAGTTCGCCGGCGTGGGAGGCACGTTTCGCAGATAGACGGTGTTGAGTGCCGAGATATCGACGCCCAGCTCCATCGTCGGCGAGCAGAATAGCGTCGGAAGGAACTGATCCGGTTCCATCGCGATCCGCATCGCTTCGCGATGTTCGGCGATGCGCTCTTGGTCGTCTTGCCCGTAGCGAAACCGCCATTCGCGCCATTCTCGCCGCTCCTGATCGACTTGGGCGGTGTGTTCGCGGCTTTCCAACCCGAACAGGCCGTCACCATCACCGTCAAGTGCCGCAGCCAGATAGTTGTAGAGGTCGAGAAAATAGGGGTTCGGTTGCTTTTTTCTATGGGTGCTTCCAGCAACCAACCGGACCGCGCTGGCCGCCAGCTGCCATCCCTCGACGTCAAAGACCGTCGGGACGCGACGGACAAGCTGATAAGTAGCGGCAGCGCTTAGCAGCGCTTCGAGCACCTCCTGATATCTGCTACCGGAGAGCCGTTCGCCCCAGATGCTGGACCGGTTCAACTCCTTTGCAAGCCTACTCCGCGGTCCGCCGCGAATTATCAAGGACTCGCTGCGAAGGTTGGTTTCGCTCTTCTTCGGCGCGCCGACGATCAGGGCAGCTGCCGAGCGGAGGTTTTCGCGCTCCGAAATGGCCCAAGGCTCGCGCAGAAACTGTCCCGCAGAGCGCATCGTCGTTTCGAGCGTCTGCTGCTCGAGCGCTTCCGCTGTGATCGCTAATCCATGCCGGAGCGCTTCGAACAGAATGCGCAGGGCTTCCTTTCTTCGATCGGGCGCTAAATTGCGGAGCTCAGCCGGTGCATTTGCGAATGCGTCCTCATCCTGGGCCAGCTCGTCCAACGCCGAGTATACCGCCGATATTAATCCCAGCTCTTCGAGATTAGGATTAGTGAAGCGCCAACCGCGCTTCTGGTCGGCCCAGACCCGATAGGTCAGAACGCGTGAAAGGGCACGTTCGGCATCCTGACGATGGATACCCTTTGTCTCCGGAGCGATCATCCATTCCTGGCGGCGATCGTCCCTGCCAGCGAGGAAGCCCAGCTTTGCCTGCACCCGGCGCCCGAATTCGTCGTCGCCTAGCCCCTCGCCGCCGGCGTCGCGGACCGCCGCGAGTATCGCTGCCCTCAGCAAAGTCACGAATAGGGAGTCGTTGAAGTTGCCTGCCTGTAGCGCTGCGTCCTGTCGGTTGTCCGTGAAACCGAGGAGCTTTCGCTTGTCGAGCGGAATGCCGTGTTCGCGCTTGTTCATCCAACGCAAGGTGCTCGAAACGAGCAGTGTCGTTGCTGAACTGCGCCCCTCGGCGGATAGGCTTGCGAGCTTGTTGATCTCCCGAGCCCTAGCGGATGGCTGGTCGGCGCACGCGGGGCAAAACCTGAACTTTCCGGATATGAACAAGCCATGCCTGCCATGTTCACGGGGTTGCCCATCGACCTGAACACTCAACGCTCTTGGGATCCACTTTCGCCTGTCTCTTCTCAGCTGGAGACCGCTTGCGGTGGGCTCCGTCCAATCCTCGGGAAAGTCTTCGGGCGCCCCACCGAAGGTGAAATCGGCGTCGCCCTCGGGTATCGGCATGAAATAGCCGGCCTCGTCTTCCACATCCGGGTCTTCGATCGGCGTTTCGTCGATCGAGCGCGGCAGCATCCGCCGCACGCCTTCGTCATCGGCGAGCGTTACCGAATGGAATTCCTGGCCGCACTCCCTGCAGAAGAAGGTCGGATAAAGCCTGGCTTCCTCGTCGTCGGGATCAAAGCGTTGCCCCTCCAGAGTGACATGCCGATCCCTTCCTCGCAGGGTCGCGTAGACACGCCCAGCGCCAGAAAAGAACCTATGCAGCTTGAACGCCAGGAATGCCCGCTCACCCGAGCCGCCTCGGTCTTTCTCGGCCAGGCTCATCAAGGTTAGCATCGTTTCGATCTGCTTGCGGCAAATGTCTTGGGCGCAACTCGTGAAGTCCGCCAGCTTTTTGGAGGCCTGCGAGATCGTCATCGGCGGCCGGCGGCTTAGCGTCTGCTTGTCGAGCAGCCCGATCTCAAGTTCGATCCAGGCGGCGAGCGGGTGTTTGTAGAGTGCCGCATCGTCGAGGTGCGCGGGGATCTCGCCATTGATGATATCGACCAGACTGGCCTTCAACCCATCTGCCTTGATCGACTGGTCGGTAGCCCGCTGCAGGGTTTCGTCGATCACCGCATCTGGCGAGACGCTCGTCCCGAACAGCCTGGTCGCGACGCTAGCCACCACTTCCGCGCGTTTCGCCTCCGATCCTTCGCTGGCCATAGTCGCGGACGTGCCAATGCACACGGGTTCCTTGTCAGCGCAAAGCCTATCCCTCACACGACGGACAAGCATTGCCACGTCCGCACCTTGACGGCCGCGGTAGGTGTGCAGTTCGTCGAGGACAATAAAATCCAGACCCCGTGCATTTGCGATGACCGTCTGGTCGAGCCTATTCTGACGGGTCATCAACAGTTCGAGCATCATGAAATTCGTAAGCAGGACATCGGGCTTCGCTCTGCTTATCAGTTCGCGCTCCTCCGCAGATTCCTGGCCCGTGTAGCGGGCAAAGGTCGGGCGCAGCCTGCCGTCGAGTCCCGACTGATCGATGAACTTCTTCAGTTCGGCCATCTGGCTGTTGGCTAGCGCGTTCATCGGATAGACGATGATGGCGCGCGTTCTCTGCGGCTCACCTGCAGCCCGGGCGCGAACCGCCGCGTCAACTATCGGCACGAAGAAGCACAGGGACTTGCCCGATCCGGTTCCCGTAGTGACGACGAAGGATTTTCGGGAGACCGCCTTCGAGACCGCCTCCTGCTGGTGGCGATGCAGCCTGATTGGTGTGTCGGCGACGCGAAAGATCTTTCCCGTATTAGGGTGAAGGGTGCCGTCACGCACCAGGTCGTCTATCCTGTCGCCGCTTTCGAAATGCGGGTTGATCGAGATCAGTGGCTCGGGCCAGAATCGACCGCTGGCATAGATTTCATCGACGCTCCGGCGAATATCCTCGGCCCTGATGCGCGTGAACGACCGGGAAAAGCGCTCGTAGTCGTTTACGAGAACTCTGTCCAACTCAAATACATTCATCGAATCCCCCGCAGCAGATGCTGCAAACCCCATAGCTCCATCTTGGCGAAAACGATGGTCGGGTCAATGTGCACACCGCGAAGGTTCATTGGCTCAAGCCTCTGGTAGCCTGCTTGCGCGGCTCACTGAGCCCAAGCGCTGGAAGTGAAGAATGTCGCGTTCGTTCGATGGCTAGGGGTCGCGATAGTCATTCTAGACCCTGGGCCAGAGCGTAGGGCGAAGGTCCGTCGGGCGTATTCGCCAGATAGCATGTAAACTCGTGCTCTAGCCTGACCATGGCCAAGTCTTTGCCCGCCTCTCGCCCTCGCCGGCCGCCGGGCTTGCGCCAGCGGTCGTCATTGGTGCTGATCCACCAAGTCCAATGCCCTGCGTAACGAAAGCCGGTCTCGGCTCTTATCCTGCCAATGCTCTCGGACCCGAGGAAGCTGGCGCAATAGTCACTGGACGTGGATGGGTCGGCGACGGCGCGGCTCCAGTCGAGCTGGAAACGCGCTGCAAAACCTCGCACGTAACGCGCCGCATAGACAATAGTAGCGCAAATGGCGATGGGCTTGCCGTCGTAGTCAAGCACCTCATAACCGTCACCGACATCGCGGATCTTCAATCGTTCTGCTGTCATGACTTTCTCCATGCCTCTTCAGGCTGTAAACGCCCACGAGCTGGCGGCAGCCGTTTGTTCAAGGAGTGATGTCGGGCAGACCTATGTGCTGCTTCTTGCTTCTCTTCGACGTAGGGGCTCCCCCATCGTCGGTTATCACGCGGCTTGTCCTAAAGGTGCCAAGGGCCGCTTCTCTCAAGGCACGCTGCAAAAGCGTATCTACCCCTTGCAGGCAGTCAAGAGGCTGTCACGCCGTCAATCTTTCTCGCGAAAGTCCTTCAGCCTTCCTCGCGAAAGTCCTTCAGCGACGCGTGACGTAGATTTTCCTCGCCCTTGAGGAACTTGACCCGCCCCACCGAGCCGCGCTCAAGCCTTTCGGCCTTCTTCTTCGCCAGCCCCCTTGGCGGAGGTGCGCCGGCTTTGCCCTGCACCCGGTCCCACAGCGCCTGCCGCTTGTCTGCCTTGTCAATTCCAACGGCAGCAGTGCCCAGCAGGTCTGCCGGAGATGTAAGCGTCACCTAGTTTCGTCCTTCTTAAAAGAAGCAATCAATAATAGGCAACGCTTACTAAATGCCCTCCCCGGCAACTCCTTCTTCTTATAAGCAGGTAAGGTAAGCGCCTCCTATTGCCTATGAGTCTTTATAAGAAGAACGACAAATAGGCAGCGCTTACTCAAGCACACACTCAACGGGAAGTCTGCGGCGCGGAAGGACTCGCTCGGGAGACCGTCGACTTCCTCGCTCGATGGGCCGCCACGTTCCTGCGGTTGCGTTCGCGGTCGGCCTCATCGACCGGTGAACGGGACCCTGTCCTGCCCATGGTCTCGGCCGCGGCTCGTTCAGCGGTAACCGCGCACTCGTCGTAGAGCGGACAGGTAGCGCAAGGCTCTTTAGCAAGGTCGACGCTCTCCAGGACGCCAAAGCATGCGACATGAAAGTCCTCGTCGTCGAGAGCCTCAACCGGCGCAGCGATCCAGCGACCCCGTTGGACGTCGCCCAGAACACGAGCTTTGATATCTGCTCGCTCGTCCTCCGGAATGAGCGCCAGGCAATCATCAAGGGAAAGGACCCTATTCTCGATGGCCATGGTGCCGACTCGTTCGGTCCAGTGGCTCGTCAATTGTCGGAAGTGGGTCTGCATGAAATCGCGGAAGAAGCTCTGGGGGTGCAAGCCATGGTCGTGCTCAATGCGAAATTGTGGGCGCTGGTTCAGTTCATGCAATCTGACTCCCAATTGGTCGTTGGCATATTCAAGCCACATTGAGAGCCAGGCGTCTCGCTGCTTTTCCGTTGGCTTCAGTTGGCCAGGCAGGGGGGACCAAGTCCGCTTACGGTTGCTGGCGAACTCGAAGCAAAAAGCCAAGAACATATCGTATGGAAGCCCCCATTCGTCAGCGAACTGGCGCGCCTGCCACAGCTGCGTAAACGACCCCGTTCGCTGCCTAGGGAGGTGCTGTTGCACCCCCTTAACGCGCCGGGCCAGCTGCGTGTCGAAGTTAACCCGCACGTAGAACTGGAGCGCAGCCGTGTAGTGCGTCCTGAACAACTCTGTTGCTTCCAGGGGGCTCATAAACCGGTAGTTGGGCCATTTCGAATTCATCAGCTCCGCCTCTCGGCGCAGGAGCTTGGTGGAAATCAGGGTGCGCATCTTGATCAGTTGTTCGAGGCGCTCTTGAGATTTCACGGGATTACTGGACATAGGTTCTCCTTCGGGCGCCCGGCCCGTTAAAGTGGTTAAAGTCGTTGTTGACAGATGGCGTTATAACGATCGACGCTCGGGTCGTCGGACGAGCACGCACTTTTTTGCGGGCGGGCGCATTGGTCCCGAATCACCCACGCGACCCGCCGACTGCTCGGCAGCGCTTTGGTGAGCTCCTGGCGTGAATAAGCCCAGGTGTAGGAGTTGCTGGCGCGGTTGTAGCGGTGTTGCCATCGTCGTTCGCAAACGGTGCCAACAAAGATCAGGATAATGGCGAAGAGCAGAGCCGCAAAATTTGCGTCGGCTATCCAGAACTCGCCAACGTGCGCCCTGTCGAGGCGAGCTTCTGCGGCGCTCGGCGCTTGCTGGGTATTCACAGGCTCGCTAGCCTGGCATTGCCCATTGTAGCTACCGCAATCAACCATCTCAAGGCCATGCCGAAACCACAAAAGCGCGATCGGGACTATTACGAGGGCAGGTTGCGAGACGAGTTCCCGTCGATCTACGCGGACCTCCAGGCTGGCAAGTTCAAGACCGTCAACGAGGCTGCGAAGGCGGCCGGTCTCGTGAAGCCGCCACGCGCAGTGAATGCTCTCAAGAACGCCTGGAAGAAGGCGAGCCTCGCCGAACAGCGAGAGTTCCTGGCGTGGGTCCGTAGCCGGACAGCTGCCAAAAAAACCCCGCCGACTGTCGTCTCGAAAGCAGTGGTGGACGCGGATAGCTATGTCCTAGAATGGGCGAAGAAACGCGTCGAAACCATCATGGGAAAGCGCGTCATCAACGAAACCCAGGTGATGCATGAGCTTGGCTTTAAGCCCCTAGACGCGTCGCTCTGGAAAGCGATACGGCGTTCGCCGCCTTCCCGCATAAGGCCTGCACTGGCGACCGCCCTCGAGGAGTGGATCCGCAAATATCAGCATGTTTGAGCCGATTGGTAGAGCGCTCTACCGAAACCCATACTTCCGTAGAGGACTCTACTGAGGCCATGGTCGACGACAGGAGAGGCACGCTGCTGGACTGACACTACCGGCGGCAGGCGACTGATGCCCGGAGTGCGATCGGAGCGCTCAACAAAGTCGGCGTTGTCGGCTTGTTTTCGGCCGCTGCGGTTCGAGGCGGTTTCGCGTCTGGTAGATAGGGAGGCGCTTGTTGAACGCTTTGCCTGGATCAGACCAGGTCTACCGGCCTTTTCTTTTCTCACGTCGCTTCACATTCCCGTTGAGCCTGCGTATGTGGGCGGCGGCACGTTTGGTGCCCATAGAAGGACTTACAGCAAATGAGAATGAAACTCGTGGCGGCGGGCGCAGTGATGGTTGGACTAGTCTCATCAGCGGCTTTCGCTGACACCTTCGTCAATGGCTACTACAAGCAAAGCGGCACCTACGTTCAGCCGCACTACAGATCCAATCCGGATGGCTATTCGAGCAACAACTATTCGACGCAGGGCAACACGAACCCCTATACCGGCGCGCAAGGGACGAAGCCAAACAGCTATGGCAACAGCTACGGCACGGGCAATTCCGGAAGTGGCTACGGCCAGAGCGGACTACAAGTTGCGCCCGGCCTCAACACGAATTGCGCCTATTCGCTCTCCTGTTAGAGCGTCGGGCGACGGACTGTTAGAGACGTGGCGAGCGCCGGGTAGAATGGAGCTTTGAGCCTCCTGGTGCTCGCACCGCGTTTTCGATGTCGGTGCCTATCGGCATCCGATAGAAAGCGGCTCGTAGAGGACTCTACTTAAGCCGACGACAAGGCGAGCACCACCGCGGGGGATCAGACGGTGTGAACCGACAACAGGCTACAGCACGTTAGGGATGTGATGTCCCACGTCTCGGAGGCGAGCCTACGATAGGAGAGGCGCCTGGTCGAATTTCAAGACGTTGAAGGCAATGAGGCGGTGCTGAAATTCCAAAGGTAGCGCAGTCGATGTATCTATTCCGGACGAGCCGTTCGATGGACTCCACACGCCAGATTGCGCGCCGACAGCGGCGCTAATGTGCGTCTCGGATCCCTTCTGAGTGATCTTCTGACACTCTGTCAGGCGTTAGCCAAGCGACCCGTTCGAATACCTATTCGCCTTGGATTTCCGGCGTCCTAGGTTGCTGCCACGACTATCGCTCGGACAAGGCACCTGTTGTCCGATTAGCTATTTGGTCAGTCTGTCCTGCGCGTCGATTTTCAAGATGGCGCAAACAAGAAGCGCCCTTTAACACTCGACTGGGAACCGGGCGAGTTTGGTTTACATCATTGGGGAAATTTCTTTTGGAACCGCCAGATGTCAACTTAGGGTAAACAACGGTAAACCAAAAATCGAAAATCATCTTCCGATCGATGATGATTGAACAGGATTTGGTTGACATAGGGCAACCTTAAGAGGTGGCACCGTCAATCCGTCCTACAAGGCGAGGTGCTTCCGAATTTATGTATGCTGAGGCGCCAGCCCATCCGAGTCGGCGAGGGATAGCTGGGCTCAAGGGGCTGTCTCGAATCCTCCAGACCCTATCTATATCATCGATTCTGCAAGACGTTGGGCCGGTTCAAGTCGAGCCCACTCCGCCTTCAACCTCGAGAGGTCGACGCCTTGAATTTTCTGACGGTCTCGTCGGTCCACGGCAAACCAGTCAAGGTCGTTATGCCCAGATTATTCAGGTAACCCGCGATGGCCTTGGGGCGTCCCCTACCCTCTGGAATTCGCTCCTCGGCCTCGGCAAATACGCGACGCACTCTGCGTCTGTGTTCATCTCTGCGGAGAAATTCGGTATTCCGCCAGTCTTGGAAGTGGCTAATCGGATCAAACAACCGTCCATCTATATCGATGGAGTCCGGAGGAAGACCTATCGGCTTTAATCCGCTAACTCTCAAAATATCCCTCATATAGCTATGCCTTCGCCACATTTGCACAGCGCCGAAGTCGACGTGAACTAATGTGCATTGACGCTCGAGGCATACCTCAATTGCCTTCCCTAACTCCACACGGATCGAGGATGTGGCTTCTTCGGGGTCTCTCTCGATGAAAACGAATTCGCGGACGAGAATTCCAGCATTGCTCCTCACCCAGCGTCGAACGCGCTCGCACTGGTATCGGATGGTTTTGCTCCGCTTTGCGGCCTGCTCGACATCCTTGGGCAACTTGCGAAAGCCAGCCCAGTTTACCGGTCTCGTCCAGTAGAAACCAACAAACTCTTCCATGGCACTCGAATCCGGAAAAAAGGGGAGATCCTATACCGCAGCCTTGGGCCCCAGTTTATTTTCGCGTCATTAGTTTCGCTTCAGAGGAGAACCGATGTGCCGGAAGAAATCAACAACTCGCTTAGGGTCGACGACGTCCCCGCCGCCTGCGGGTTGATCGGGATCACGCTCGCCCCAGGCAAGTGCGGCCCGAGCTTCTATGGCGGTGTGCATCAGCGCGACCTCGGATCAGACCTCGATGCGGTGGCTCGGTGGGGTGCCTCGGTCGTTGTCACGCTTATCGAAGACCATGAGTTCAGGATGCTGAAGATCGAAAACCTTGGGCAGGAGGTGCGCCGCCGCCACATGGAATGGCATCATCTGCCGATCCCCGACGTTGACGTGCCTGACGCACAGTTTGAAGAGGGATGGCCCGCACATTCGGCCGCGCTTCGAGGCTTGCTCAAACGGGAAAACAAGGTGCTCATCCATTGTCGGGGCGGCATCGGGCGGGCCGGCATGGTTTCGGCGCGATTGCTGGTCGAACTTGGTATGGATCCGAATGAGGCGCTCGCGGCAGTGCGTCAGGCGCGACACCCGAGGGCCGCGGAGACGAAAGCTCAGGAACGATGGATTGCTCGCGGACGACCGGCCGACGACGCCAAGCCATCTCGGGAACTTGAAGACGTCCGCGACCGCGCGATTGGTGCTTTGCTAGGTCTCGCGGTAGGCGACGCGGTAGGAGCAGCGATCGAATTCAGCAGCAAGCCGGAGTTCACCTTGATCGAGGACATGATCGGAGGCGGTCCGCATGGCCTTAAATCGGGCGAGTGGACAGACGACACCGCGATGGCGCTGGCGTTGGCGGAGAGCCTGGCGGGTAACGGAGAGCTCGACCCAGGCGACCTTATGGACCGCTTTGTCGACTGGTGGAGAAACGGAACCTATTCCTGCACGGGATCCTGCTTTGATATCGGAATCACTACGCGAGGCGCCCTCGACCGCTATCGTCGCACTGGTGATCCCTACGCTGGGTCCCCAGATCCAGGTGCCTCCGGTAACGGGGCCCTTATGCGGCTCTCACCGGTGGCGATTCGTCATTGGCGCAGCCTTGAGACGGCTCTCGATGTCGCCCGGCGGCAGACGCGCACCACCCACGGCTCGCCACCGACCATCGAAGCCTCGTCTATCCTCACGCACCTGTTGGTGAAGGCGATCGAAGGCCGCCCCCTGACCGAAGTCCTTACAGGTCCTGAGGCAGGTGCAGTAGGAGGCGGCTTTCGCAGCCTGCACCGGGACGAGATAACCGGTTCCGGTTATGTGGTGAAGTCGCTGCAGGCGGCACTGTGGGCTGTCAATAGAACGACCGATTTCCGGTCAGCGGTCCTTCTGGCAGCCAATCTCGGTGATGACGCGGACACGACGGCGGCCATCGCCGGTCAGCTCGCCGGTGCCGCCTACGGTGCATCGGGAATTCCCATGGAATGGCTGACCAAACTTGCCTGGCGAGATCGGCTCGAGCGCGCGGCCGACCGGTTGTTCGAGGCGAGCCTCAATTAGACGAAAAAGCTTGCGCGGAGAATGCCCAAGCCCAGCAACAAGTGCAACAACGGAGGTATCAATGAGCATCAGCCTGCACGTCATCTGCCCCAACGGTCACAATCTGAGGCACCTCGGCGAATTCGTCTATGAGACTGGCCGATGGCTGGTCAGCGAAGAAACTGCCCGCCAGGTTACTCGCGTCCACATCCATGAGAAGCAGAAACTGCCTGCATACCAGGGTGGCAACGTCATCAGCTGGCGCGCAGATCCGGAAGGAACGGGCCGCTACTACTTCACTTATCGCGCAACCGAGGATGCGAGGATCCCCTGCAGCGGTGGTTGGGGTCAGGAGCTCGCAATCGTCCGCCATGTTGAAGGATGATTTAAACTAGCGAACCCGCCGATGGGGCCAGGAAAGCGCCTGTCCTGGTGCTTGGATTCCTGGCGAGTTTCGATACCGCGCGCCGTTTAATTGGCCACCACGTCAACAAACGTCATCAGCCGGATGAAGGCTCTTCACACTAGCCTGCGAGCGTAGTCGCGGAGAGCGGGGGTGGCTCGACAGCTGACCGGCCACGAATGTTGAACCGCAAACTGCATGCCCTATGAACTAACTTGCATTACCATATCAAATTGTCCCAGCCTTAATGCATAGTTTTACGCATTATCGCTTGCCTCTGGTTAAAATTGTGATATTAATGCATTTAACAAGAGGGCTACGCGATGCAAACGGAAATAAACCCTGTCAAACTGCGCATTGAGCGCGATTTGCGAGACTGGACGCAGCAGGGACTTGCGCAGCGAGCAGGACTATCTCTCCGACAGATAGCTGCGCTGGAACAGAAGCGGCCCGACGACGGCGGCCATCCGGTCCGTCAAAGCACGCTGGTAAAGCTCACCGAAGCACTGAACGTAGATCCGAGTGCACTGACGCACGAAAGCGGCGCATCGACCGCTATGCGCAGGCAAGCGCTGCATATTCCGATGCCTGCCCATGTTCAGTTGCAATTCGACCTGATCAAAGAGCGCTACGGCATCTCTATGCTCAACCTGGTCGAGGCTGCACCGATGCTGCTCATGCTGGCGGCACGCATGAGTCTCTCCTGGAGGCGTGAAAGGCTTGCGGAAGCGCTTGCGCATCTCAATGGGGTCACGGCCTCAATGGGCTACGTCCTGACGGAAGCCCAACGCAAGATGCTTGCCTTGATCGAGGCAGGCCTTGCCGCTGAGGCGGAAGCCATCGAACAGGGGGCACTTTTCACGCCGTCCGATTTTTCCGCTCAGCTATTCGAGTCCAACCGCTTCCTGGACTGGGTTGATGCAACAGCTGACGATCCGGACGACATCGAGCTCATCGGACTTCGAAAAGTATCAATGGCACCCGAAGGCCTTAGCGTGCCGCGCAACGTCTGTCGCAAGACCCTCTACGACATCGCCGGTTATCCCGGCGAGCCGGGAGCAAGCCGCGCAATCTATGCCTTGGTCAGCGGAGAGGTGCGGCTGCACGACATCCCGGAGGACCTGCGCGACGCTGAAAAACGCCCAGAGCGAATTGCCTGGTTGGGCGAACAGGTCGATGGCCCCGAGGACGAGGAATGGTGCATCGACACCTATCCTGGGTTGCATCCGAATACCGCACGATATTCGACGCGCGACCACCGAACAGATGTGACAGACAAATGAACAACACTGTCCTTTTGCGCCACGCGGGAATTCGAGCCAATCAAAGGGGTATCCGGAAAGGCGTTATCAAGACGATTGTCGAACACGGCAAGGACTTGGGGCGTAACCGTTACAATCTGGATCCGGACGAAGCATCCGGGCGCATCGCGGAGCTGAAAGCGGAGCAGTCCGCCATAATGCGCGGGCCGTGGACGAGGCAAAAAGCCGAACGTATGCGCGAGTTGCGTGAAACAGTTCGATCGTTTGAGCGGGCGTTGAATACGATCGTGGTGATTTGCGGGAATTCTATCGTGACGACCTATCACGGCCGAAAGCGGCGCGACCACAAACCGCTTGGATATCTTTGCTGAGGAGTTCCGACATGACCAAAGACCTTTGCCATATCCATAAGTTCCAGGAACGGGATATTGACCTCCTTCTTGCCGAGGAACTACGCATCAATGAGAAATTCGCTGCCTGGTTCATAAGCCGGGTCGCTTCCGGCTCGCTCGTTGTGGGCCCAGCGTTCCGGACCCGTGTATCGGTGCTCGAAGACGGAACCGAAGCCGACGTTGTTGCCTGTTTCCATCGCGCGGACGGCGGTATTCACCGCGTTTTCGTGGAAGACAAGATCTCGGCACCATTGATGCCTGAGCAGTTGCAGCGTTACCAGCGGAGGGCGTCCGCAGAGCATCTCCGTGGGGAAAGCAACAGCTTCTCGGTGGTTCTGTTCGCTCCGGCCGCTTATGGCGCAGTCTTGCCTGACGGTGTTGTGCGGCTGACGTTCGAGGAGGCAGCTACAGCCCTCGAGCAATCGAACGATGACGACCGCACCACCTACAAAGCCGGGTTCCTTCGTAGAGCTCTACCACTAACGTCGCCCGCTTCAAGGGATGCGCACGCTGCTGATGTCGAACCCTTCGTGGCCGACTGGTGGGAGGCCGTCTATGTCATGCTAGGACGCGAATTTCCGGGTTTCTTTCTGCCACCGAAGACAAGATATCCGCGAGGCGTCTATTTTGCGCCGCGGACGAACGGCATGGCAGACTACCTGCGCGTCGATTTCAAGGGCCACCTCGGCGAGGTCGATCTCGCCGTAAAGAACGTCAATTATCCCGATCTTGCGTCGGCTCTAAGCGGACTGCATTTGCCCGGCAGCATTATCGAGAACGGCAAATCAACTGCGATCAGGATAGGCGGCCTCGAGAAGTTCGTAATCGCGGACGGAATCGCCGTCATCAATACAAAAGTCCGCGCTGCTTACGCGGCTGCTGCCGAGCTTTTGACTTTTTGGAAGGAGAACCGGAACCGTTTCGATAGCTTGGCGCGATGAAAGCTGGTCTTCAGCCAGTAGGCGTCTCCTCCGAGCCTCGGACCGCCGATAGCAATCCCACCGGCAGAGGTGGATCCATATTTCCCAATCTCTGGGCGCCAAAAGGCATCCGGATAAAAGGACCACGGTGCCCCTAGGACTTCCATCCGTTGGAACCGTTCGAAGAAGAATGTCGGTTGGTTCCTAGGGGGCGCATTTTCCGGCGACCCATGCCCGCTAACCTTCTCGGTTCAGGGGCCGACAAACGTTGCGCTTGTCGATGAGGCGCCGGCGTGGACAGAAGCCATCCGGCTGGGTCGATGTCGACAACAGGCGGCGATGACCCCAGCGATGATAGAGGCCCGGCGCCTTCGAAGGCATTTCACTTGGTGGACAGGTCGACCGGCTGAGGTCCCGATTGGCGCCTCATTGCCCTCTTTCTCCACTCATGCTTCAGGGCTCTCCAGCTCGCGTGGGCGGGGGCGATCTTGTCATCCGAATAGGTATTCGTGCATTACATGACTTGGGCGGGCAATGATGGCTTTCATTTTCTACGACACAGAAACGACCGGAGCTGATCGATCCTTCGATCAGATTCTGCAGTTCGCGGCAGTTCTGACTGACGACGATCTCAATGTCATCGATAGCTTTGAGATCCGCTCTCGGCTGCTCCCACACATTGTTCCGTCACCAGGCGCCATGATGGTCACGGGCGTCAGCGTTGAGCAGCTATTCGATCCCGCCCTGCCCTCTCACTTCGAGATGTGCCGGAAAATCCATGAGGTGATGACCTCGTGGTCCCCGGCGACCGTGGTTGGCTACAATTCAATCAGTTTCGACGAGGAGATGCTCCGGGGAGCCTTCTACACATCGCTCCTGCCAGTCTATTTGACCAACACTAGCGGCAATTCGCGCCTCGACATCCTCCCCCTTATGATCGCCACGCAAACGTTTGCACCTGATGCCTTCCAATGGCCTGTGAACGAGAAGGGACGCGTCAGTTTCAAGCTCGATCGGCTGGCGCCAGCCAACGGCTTTGATCATAGCGACGCCCATGACGCTTTGGCCGACGTTCACGCGACGATACATCTGGCAAGGCTCGTTCGTGCCCGTGCGCCGGTGATCTGGCAATCGGCGATGGCCTATCGGACGAAGGCGCTTGCGACCGAATACGTTGAGGATCGATCTGCGTTCGTGGCCACTCTGTTGCGATTTGGGCTGTGTGCTCCGAGCCTGGTTACCGCCCTTGGGCTCAATCCCGAGAACTCCAGCGAGCTCTTCACGCTCGATCTCAGGCAGGATCCGGCGCTGCTCGCAGCAATGACGGCCGACGAGCTTGCCACCCACATCAAGTCCAAACCAAGGCCCGTATCGTCGTTCAAGCTGAACGCTTGCCCGCTGCTCTTGCCGATGGAGGTCGCCGGCTCAAAGGCGACAGGTTATGAACTTGGTCTGGAAGAGATCACTCGACGCGCCGAAAAGGTCCGAGCCGATGAATCCCTCAGAAACCGCCTGATTGAAGCCATTGCGTCCAGCCGAGCTCCGTTCCCCGAAAGCCCTCATGTCGAGGAACAGATCTATGGTGGCTTCTACTCCCGGTCAGACCAATCGCTGATTGACGAGTTCCGCGAGGCGGGTTGGCCGCGTCGGCTTGAACTCTCTGGCCAATTTGATGACCGGCGCCTCAGACGGCTGTCGAGGCGCATCATCTACTTTGACGCGCCTCACGTCATGCCGGCGAAGATGCGCGCTGATTATGCCCATGCGATTGCCGTCCGAATTCATTCGCGGACCGATCGATCCGGCCGGTGGACCACGCTGGACGAGGCGATTGAAGATGCCCACGAATTGCTAAACGATGTTTCCCCGGACCGTGAGGCGATCCTGCGGGAGCACCTTGCCAGATTGACTGCCTGGCGTGAGGAGGCCGGTCTGATTTTGCACGGCCCGAACACGAGCGAAAAAACCTAACAACGTTGAACGACCGAGTTCGGACCCTTCTGTGCCTTTGGTTCGGAGAAGTTGAAGGGGAAGCAGTGACCGCAACAGACGTTCGGAACGTCAGAGACGCACTATTGCCAAATGTTGTATGGCTCGGTGACAGCGAGAAGGTCCGCACGCGGTTGGGAGCGGAACATCATTCGAAAAAAGTTAAGTCTCGTAGTAGTGAAGCTCGAACAGCAGGCATCCGGTATGCGACCGGAAGGGGCCGTGATAGACGCCAGGCGGCCGGCAGGCGTAGGCGTTCGGGGCAAAACTCAGCGACGGCTCTTCTACAGAAGATCCGCCGACGATGAGGTCTCCTGATACGAGAAAGACCTCTTCCCAGTATTCATGCACGAACGGCACCGTTGTATAGGCACCCGGGGCAAACCGTAGCAGCCGCGTGCGGTTCCCGGTCTTGCCCGCCTCGTCGAGCCGGCCGGCAAGAATCTTCTGCTCGATGCCGGGCGGGTAGCCAGGCGGCGAATGCCAGCCCTCGCCGGTCATGTCGATCGTGTGAAATTCCTTGTGTTCCTTTCGGATCGGCATGGCAACCTCAAGCGGCAACCAGAGCGGCGCGGTCGACCTCGTCCTCAAGCGAATAGCTATCCAGCATATGGTCGACGAGCTGCGTGCAGCGATCCCAGTCGAAGGTGCGGAAGCTGTGTCCCTTGGTCACGAAGGTGGCGCCAGCATAGAACATCTCGTATTGCGTGTGGCGCGAGGCGAATTCCGAGCCGACCGCATCCCAGGCCAGCTTGAAGAACTTTACCCGGCCCTCCGACGAAGCGACCGGCGATTGCTGCGTCCTTTCAATCAGATTGTGTAGCTCCGGATCGGCGAAATCCTGGACAGAGGACGGCAGCATGATCAGTCCGCCGCCCGCAAGTTCGCGCAAGGCCAGAATCACCCCGGCATAGAGTTGCTGCGTCAGCACCTGAGCCGAATAGAGTGTATGCGCGTCGGGCACGAAATAGCCGCCAAGCATGTGGCCCTTCACCTCCATGGCGTGCACCAGCGCGTCGACCATGGTGTTCTGTGCCGCAAGCGCTCCCAGCGTCTCGCGCACCTGCGGAAAGTTGATGACGCCATTGGTCTCGGCGATGCGCCGTGCAATGCCGACGAGGAAACGCATCTTCACCATCAGACGGATCTGCGCCTGGTAGTTCTGGAAGACATGCGCTGGCGTGGCATGGAACTGCCGTTGGCACATGGCGATGTCCTGGCTTACGAAGACGCGGTCCCAGGGAACTTTCACATCGTCGAAGTAAAGCACGGCATCGTTCTCGTCGAAGCGGCTGGCGAGCGGATTGTCGAAGACACTGACGGCGCTCTGCTCGTAGGATTTGCGTGACAGGATCTTCAGCCCGCCGGCATTCATCGGCACGGCGAAGGACACCGCATAGGGTTCGTCGCCCTCGCGCAGGGGCTGGATGCAGGTGACGAACACCTCATTTGCCATGATGCCACCGGTCGCCAGCATCTTGGCGCCGCGGATCGTCAGGCCTGCGGCGTCCTGGTCGACCACGCCGGCGGTCAGGAAGCGGTCCTGCTGCTCACCCGTGGACTTCGAGCGGTCGGCCTGCGGATTGATGATGACATAGGTGAGATAGAGCTCATTGTCCCGGGCGTAGCGGTAATAGTCGGCAAGTGCCGCGGCGCGCGCCTTGTCGTAAGCCTCGAAGACCTCGATCCCCATGAACATGCCGGAAATGCAGGAGGCGACATGATCCGGCGCGCGGCCAAGAAAGCCATAATGAAGCTCCGTCCAGGCTTCCAGCGCCTTGCGACGCTCGACGAGGTCGGCATGGCTGTGCGGCAACTGCCAGATGCGGTTGGCCCGCTGCCCGCCGCTTTCGGGCACCTCAAAGGTCATCAGTTCCCGGTTGTCCGACCGCGCTTGAAAATCATAGAGCGCGCCGACCGACCGGATCGTCTGTCGGAAGGCGGGATGCGTGGTGACATCACCAGCCGTCTGTCCATTGATATAGGCCTGCCTGCCATCTCTCAGCGTCTCGATATGCTGCTCTCCGGTCTTGATCATCTTGCCCTCCGCGGTCAGTAGTGGATGTCGAGCGGCCAAAGCGGCGCCGTGAACTCCGTTGGCTGCAGTGATGCGTAGCGCCCCTTGCCGAAAACCAGCGGCTGCCGGTCGGCGAAGGACCGGAAATGCTTCACCCTGGCGATGAACAGCATATGGTCGCCGGCCTCGTGCCTGGCCCACGGCTCGCAATCGAACAACGCCGCCGCGCCGGGCAGCACCGGGGCGCCAGAGCTGCCCTGCTCGAACCGCACCCCCTCCCACTTGTTGGAAAGCGGCTTGGCGAAGCGGTTGGAAATGTCCTTCTGGTTTTCCGAGAGAACGTTGACCGCGTAACTGGCAGCCTTCTGCCAAAGCGGTAGGCTGGCTGAACGACGATCGATGCTGAACAGGACGAGCGGCGGGTCGAGAGACAGCGAGTTGAACGAGCTCATCGTCATGCCGAGTTGCTCGCCGTCGGCCAGACAGGTGACGACGCAGACGCCGGTCGGAAACTGTCCCAGCGCCTGCCGGAACGCGCGCACGTCGAAAGCCGTCTCGATGATCATGTCCCGACCCTTCGGCACCGATCTGTTAAGTCACTTTAATTCACCCAATCCGTTGCCGCACTGCCTGCCGCCACTAATTTCTGCCGTTCGACCGCGGCGCCCATGCGGACGCCACAAGCCAGCTCTTACTGTGCCGCCACCGCCAGCCTGCGTTCCGTTGCCGCCGACCCCCAGCTTGCCGCCACCGGCAGCCGCAAGGCAACGAGCGTCCGCGCCAGATGCTCGGCGACGGCTGCCGACGCTTGTTCGGGCTGCCCGCAGCGTATGCCCTCGACGATCGCGGCATGCTCGGCGAGCACGCTGTCGCCGCGTCCGCCGGAGATCATGATAACGTGCACGCCCATCCGCAACTGGCGATCCCGCAGGCTCTCATAGAAGTCGGCGAGCACCGGATTGCCGGCAGCGCGCACGATTGTGCGATGAAACTCCCGGTCGCATTCGATGAACGCAACGGGATCGTGCCGCACCTCCACCTGTCGGGCGATCAGCCTGTCGAGTTCCGCAGCAAGCATGTCGCCGAAGCCGGCTGCCCGCCCTGCGCACCACTCTTCCACCAGGCCGCGCGCCTGCATGACCGCTTCGATCTCGGCCTCGGTGATCGGCGGCACGTAGGCGCCCTTCTTCGGCACGATCTGCAGGAGACCGTCGGCTTCGAGGCGCAACAGCGCTTCGCGCACCGGTGTCCGAGACGTTCCCGTTTCGCGACAGACCTCCGCCTCTGTAAGGAACGTGCCCTCGCGGCTGGGCAAGGTGAGCACGTGCTGCTTCAGCCAGCGGTAGACCACGTCCTGCGCAGCATCGCTTCGTTGCCCTATTGCAGGGCGTTCTGATTGATCTCGCTCACTCATAGACACCATGTATACATGTTGTCTACGAGAAATTCAAGCCAACTTGCGACTTGGCTGCGCTGAGCCCCAATCGATCTCTTCTTCAGTCATTTCGCCCACGCATTCGGCGTCGCTTCTCATTGAGCCTCTTCTCCAGCGGCCATGCCGTGATGATTTGCTTGCCGCCACGCGGTTTTCCGCTCGACTCCGCGCCCCGGCGAGATCGAGCGGGTGCCGTGAGGGAGCGGACCGTGGCCTGTGCGGGCTGAATGGTCAGGCTTTGACCCGAGGGCCGATGCCATCTGTTGCACTGCACCCATAGCGGTGTTTCACTCTTTCCCTCGCGGGTGCAAAGGTCCACAGACAGCGCTATCCGAGAAGTGGCGCATGTAAGGGTCTCTATCGGATGGCGAAGAAACTCAAAGTCTATCAAACCTCCATCGGCTTCTTTGAACTTGCCGTCGCCGCACCGTCGATGAAGGCTGCCGCGGAGGCCTGGGGGTCGGACCCCGACATCTTCAAACGCGGGTTCGCGAAACAGACTGAAGACCCCAAAGTAGTGGAAGCAACGATAGCCACGCCAGGCGTTGTGTTGCGGCGGCCGGTCGGATCGCATGGCGAATTCACTGAAAAGGCTATGCTTCCGAAAGCACCCGAGGGGCGTCGGCGGGTTCCGGAGGATCGTGCGAAACCCGCGGACGCCAGCAAGAAAGCCGACACGAAATCCAACGAGAAATTGGAACTGAAAGCGGCGGCCGCTCTCGAAAAGGAAAGGAAGCGTGAGGCCCTCGATCGCTCAAAAGCGGAGGCCGAGCGCGAACGTGCGAAGAAGCAACGCGAGCGGATGATCGCCAAAGCTAATGCCGCTTTCGAACGGGCCCGTAGCCGCCATGAAGACACCGTGGACTCCATCAGGCAGCGACGAGTGGAGCTGGACAAAGAGGAAGCCCACGAGAACGAAAGATGGGAGCGGGAGCAGCAGGAGCACGACGACGCGATGAAGGAGACAAAGGCGTAGGCTGCGAGCAAGGGCGTCGTCCGATCGACGGCATCGGATCGCGTCGGGCTCTCCGGAATTGGCGCAATTGGCCGGCGATCAGGTCGGCCTCTGGTTCGGCGGATTCTCGACAGCTTCCATTCGCTTTCCCCTTCCTGCCACGCTGGCAATTCCAGGTGGCATCAATAATCTGTCGGGTCATTCCCATATGGACCCAATGGTGAGGGGGCAACAAATGTGCGCTACCGATCACCCGTCTAACATGGAACGCTTTGGCGAAGGCCAATACGGAAGCCGTTGCTGCAGGGTGGCTTCGCTACGGCATAGGCCGACGATATCGACCTGGGACACCCGCAAGCGTCCTTTATGTTGGAATGAGCGCCGGTCCAAAAGCAGAATCCGTTGGCTCGGGCCTAACGCAACTGGATAGCTCAAAAGCGTCTCGGGGCTGGCACATGCTTCTTCCGCATTCAGGCTTCCCGCTCCGTTCGCGCCACGCGAAGTTTCAGTCCGGGCTTGCGCCACACGCGAAGAATTTCCTCGACCTGCGGCGCAATGAAGGTCCGCGCCTCCTCGCGCGTCATCATCTTGGATCGAAGCAGTTCGTCGTAATCAGTAAGGGAATGCCGGACGTATTTCTGCAGCTCGATGCCGACAGCTGCGCCCAGTCTTACATCTTTCCACTCTCTGGCGCTGACCCGCGCCGCTATCGTGAGGCGCGTCTTCTTCGGGCAACCGAGATGATGGACACGCATGTGTCGCACCACGGCCTCGAAGGAAAAGGTGCCCGGTGAATTCGGTTTCGGCTGGTCGCTATCTGACATCGTCAATCAATCAACAATTTGTTTAACCGGAGCGGAAGCCCGGGCACACGAAGGCGCCACGCCCGAGTAATTTCGTGTTCTGGGAAAACCTCAATCAAGGCTGAAAAATCTGCCTCAACCTTTGCACCTGGTCGAGCGTCGGAGGCGGGTCGGTATCCCCGCTAGCGAGCCGGATGAATTCGATCCAGCTGCGTTCGTTTGACGTGATCGTTAGTTCCGAGGCACGCTTCTGACGAACAATCAGGGAGACTTCGTCCTCAGGCCGGGTCATTTGCCGAAAATCCCGCGAAGAGCAGCCCTCGACCTGGATGTGAGGCTCGGATCCGAATAGTCGGACGCTTTGCGGATTTCCTCCAGCCAGGCGGTCTCGTTTTCAGTCACAAGGGTGCCGAAGATCTTGCGGATGGCCAACTCCGTTGTGTCTCCGCCGAGCTGCTCGACGGCCATCATGAAGAGCAAGGCTGGATCGCACTCAAGTGCCTTCGCTAGGGCTGGGACGCGATCGAGCGGCAGCTTGCTGTTGCCAGCCTTGATGTTCGTCAGCATGTTGTGTTGCGCAAACCCAGCCTCGCTTGAAATGAGCGACTGCGTTTTGCGCGGCTTCAGCTCCAGAATTCGCCTTTCGACGAACTTAGCCAGCCTTGTTTCGGAGTAAGGCTTAGTTGTTGTTTGTCTAACCATCGATATTCTCTCTCAGCCTCACAGCATCAACACGCTGATTGATGAGAGTTATAGCGATCGACTGATGGGTTATTTCGCGGTTGGCACGGCGTAACGCTTTACTGTGACGTTCTCCAGCACGTTTTTTCTGCGTGACTCGATGATGTCACGCGCAAGCCGAGCTTGAGATCTCAGCCTTAGAGTTAGAGGCACCAGGACCACTGATCTAGAGGTGTCAGACCGCTTCTGAACGCGGACCTTCCGCTATCGGACTATGCGAGGTCCGCCCGACGCAGCCCTATCGTCCAGGGGCCGATCCGATCGTGACGCAATCGACGACAGCTCGTGAGCGGATCCGATAGGTCGCAGGCTGCACACCGGCGGACAGACCGGCTATTTCGTTCACGAGCTTCTTCCGAATAGCCCTTGCAAACTCGGCTGTGCTGTCGACCCTGACGATGAAAGCGTCGGAACCGCCGATGACGCAGCTCTCATAATATAGCTCGACATAGCGCGGACCAAAGCTGTCGAGCGTGTCGGCCGCGTGCAGCGAGATCACCAGTCCGTTGATGGTCACGCCGGCGGCAATGAGTGCGTCGTGCACCGGTTGAAGCGGCAGACCGGCATTGTTGGGACCGTCGCCAGAAACATCAATTACCCGGCGGTCGCTTCCCGGCCCTGCGGCCAGTAGCTTGCCCGCCGCCAAGAGCGCCCCCGAGATTGAGGTGCCGTGTCCTCTGGCGATCGGCTGAGCCCGCAGCACCTCGCCGAAGGCGGCGGCATCTTCGGGCCTATCGAGGACGGTCCATGGTATCAGCACGCTCTGGTGATTTGGGCCGGCCCACTCGACATAGGCTACGGCAATTCTGCCACGCCGGCCGGATTCAATGGACTGCAACACTGCGGCATCGTGCAGTGCGTTGACATATCCTTCCCGCTGCAAGCGTTGTTCCGCCTCGCTCATTGAAGACGATACATCGACGCAAAGAACAAGTTCGAGATCCACCGAGGAAACCTGCTCCGCTGTGGCCGACAGCGACGTTGCCAGGCTCACCGCCAGAGCGAATAGCACGCCTCGTGCGCGTCCGGGTTTTTCCTGCCCAGCGAAGCGTGGAATGAAGGACATCATCTCGGCGCGCCCATCCCGTTGGTCAAACGGGAGGATGCTGCCGGGGACTTTGTCCTGCATCACCCGTATGGGTGAACCGAGCTCCGCTTTTGCTGGTAGTGTGAGCCCGCGCGCTGTCTCTCCGCGTCACTACGTGCTACTGTATCTTACCTGCCCGACCACGGAGTTGGTCGATGCCTATGGGACGAACTGAGCGGGCCATCGAGGCCTGTTACGATGCGGTCCTGGCGCCAGCCGAGTGGCCTCGCGCCTTGCAATTACTTGCAGAGTCGCTAGGCGCCGAAAGCTGCACCTTCTTCTCAGACGATGAAGAGGTGCCGCCCAAGATGCCCATCTCTACCGGACACGCCGAATTCCACGAATTGTGGCTGCGCAACGAATGCAATGCTCCGGATCCGCACGTCAGAAGAGCGCCTGCATTGCGCCGGGCAGGCCATACGACGCTCATCGAAGATCAGATCTCCACGGAAGAAGAGCGCAGGAGGCTGCCCTATTACCAGGAGATTGCGCGTCCCGGAGACCGGGATTGGTATGCGTCAACACCCTTCATGGTCGATGAACATCGCTGGAGCCTGCCGCTTTATCGCAGCGCGCGTCGTGGCAGGTTCTTTCCCGAGGAGACCCGCTGCTTCTCGGCAGTTGGCCCCCACCTTGGCAGGATCGTAAGGCTCGCCAAACGGTTCGCATGGTTCCATCAGGCCTCGGAACTGTCGTCGCTTGAACGAGCAAGTTGCGCGGCCATTTTGCTCGACGAAAAGGGCCGCGCGAAGGACCTGAACCTTTCTGCACAGAAGCTGTTTGGCGAGGAGTTCTACCTTGTGAGTGGTCGCCCGGCGACCGATGACCCCAGCAGCAACGAACGGCTGCGGCGGCTGCTCGCCGGCGGTCTGCGCGGCCGGCGGGACGGAGCGCCTCCGGCCGCACCGGTGGTCATCAACCGCGGCGAAAGGCCCTGGCTTCTGGCGGAGGTAATGCCGCTGAGTGCATTCGGCAGTGATCTGTTCGCGGTCGGCTGTGCCGTCCTCCTGTTGACCGACCTGAGGTCTCTGGCGCGCCCGAATGAACTGCGCCTGCGCGCTGCATTTGGCTTGACGGCAGCCGAGGCCCGGCTGGCCGCTCGCCTCGCGTCGGGCGATGGCATCAATGCGGCGGCAATTGCCCTCGGCATCAGCCGCGAAACCGCGCGCACCCAGCTCAGAGCGGTATTCGCCAAGACCAACACACACCGCCAGGCCGAACTCGCCACGCTCGTCGCCCGTCTTCGACTGCACGCATGACGACCGATTGGTAGAGCGTATCGCCGATCGGACGCTCCGGCCCTGGGCGAGCAGAACGCTCGATTAACAGATGGCGGGCCGACGACCGTCTTAAACCGATGCCGCCATCCGCGGTTCGGCTGAACGCCCTCAGGGATCACCTTGAGGGATTGGAGCCATTGGCTTACGCGACCGGCAAAAGTAGTCAGAGTCTAGACGCTGCTTAGCGATCGCTTAGGGGAACGATGAGTTCATGTCCCAGCTGCAGACGCATGGAACATACAGCGAACATCCGGTGTGCTTTTCGGTGTGCTTTTTGGTCACGAAAGGCACACCGGGACACCGTTTGTTCTAATTCCCTCGAATTTGTTCCGACAAGGCTCTTGCGCTACACCCCTTGAGAATATAGGGCTTTGCGCGGTCCGGAGTGTAGCGCAGCCCGGTAGCGCACTTGACTGGGGGTCAAGGGGTCGTCGGTTCGAATCCGGCCACTCCGACCATTTTTCCTTGAAATCCCCGGCTTTTATCGAAGGCGCCCTGCGGCGCCTTTATTGTTTTCGGAACGAAGGCGCTCAATTCGCTGTAATCACAGATGCTGCGAACTGGTGATGTTGGGACGAGACGCGGGCCGATGGAACCAGGCCAACCGCGTTCGCGCCTTGATTTTCCACTTCGGCACAAGGCGCCAGTGGGTCCTGCTCAGGGGCGAATAGGGATCCCGCGAGCCTCCTCTCCTGTCGAAATGCACCGCGAGTGCTTGGTCTAGGGCGCACAAAACGGCGTATCGTTCAATCTGTTCGTCGGATAGCTCGCAGTCGGGAACTTTGTCTCGCACCGACTGAACGGCCGAATAGGTCGAAATGATACGTCCTGGACCAGCGCAGTCGATATATCGCTGCACAGCGTCAATGACGTCGTCGGGAACAGGAAAGTTGAATTGGCGCAAACTGGTTGTGGTGGGAGTTACGATCCGCTTTAGCATTTCGCCCTCTGAAAGCCCCGGGCGACGCTGCGCCGGGATGGATGCATCAGCAAGCGCTAATGTTAGGCGCAAGGGCGTAATGCACCGAAATCTGATGCCGGGCGCGCTCTTCGGCGAATCTTGTTCGGGATAAGCGCGTGGGGCGGCCGCTATTCGCAAGCGCCAGCACCCCGCCCCGCCTGCCTGGGATTAAGAAAGCCCGCCAGGGCAAACCATGGCGGGCTCGCTGGGTGGACCCAAGGTCGACTATTGCATGGGCTGATTTTCGGCCGCCGGCATGTCGATCAAAACGCTTTCTGGCACCTGAAGCGCCAAGGCTATTCGTCTGAGCTTCGACGGATCGACATCCTTGCCGTTCTCAATGTCGGCAATCTCATGGACCGAGAGGCCGCATGTCAGGGACAGCTCTTCGACGCTGTATCCCCTGGTTTCGCGGACGGCCTTGAGGGCGCTGTAGCCGGACGTGGCAATCAATTCGGGCGGAACTTCGCGTGTTGCAGTAGCGGGCATTGGCAACTCCGTGGGCTGAAAGGTCTGATCAAATGATGGGTTGCCTGAGACGAGCGGGAGAATGCCCGCTCGCGGGCGATTTGCCAAGCGCGAAAACAAGCGTCACGGCAACGTGAATTGCCGCGAGGGAATGGCTTGCCGGAGCGGAAACCGGGCAAATGCGCCATCTCTCCCGTCATGACTTCCAATCAAGTTCTTTTGAAGAATCGAACGCCGAGTTGATCGACGTTTTCGCGCCCGCGTTCGTTACGCAGATGTCGCCGGCACCGACAGGTCGGGCCGGCCATTTTCCAGAAGGATCGAATCCCATGAACTTAAAGATATTCGCGATCGTGCTCGGCACGATTCCAGGCCTTGCCGCTGCGGCAGAGGCTCAGGCGGCAGACACGATGCGCGTGCGCGGCACGGTCGTCGGCCTTGCCGGATCGACGCTGACAGTGAAGGACCAGGCGGGCAAGACAGATGCGATAGCGTTGGCGCAGGGGTGGAAAATCTCCGGCGTCGCCAAGGCATCGGCCGCCGACATCAAGCAGGGTGATTTCCTCGGCATTGCATCCGTCTCCAAGGCCGATGGTGGCAGCGGCGCGCTGGAAGTCGTGATCTTCCCGGCCGCATTGAAAGGCACGGGAGAAGGCGACCGGCCATGGGACCTGCAACCCAACAGCCGGATGACCAACGGCACAGTCGCCGACGTGACCGATATCGATGGCCGGACGGTGACGCTGACCTATGACAATGGCCAGAAGAAGCAGATCGCGATTCCGCAGTCGACGCCGATCGTGACCTTCGCGACCGCCACGCAGGCGGACCTCACGCCCGGTGCGGCGGTATTCGTCACTGCCGAGCGCAGCAGCGACGGCACACTCACGTCGCGACGGGTCGTCGTCGGCAACCATGGCGTCGTTCCGCCGATGTGAGGCGGCGCCTGCACGGGACGACCAGGGCTTCAGACACAATCCGGAAACAAAATTCTACAGTCGGGAAAAATTGTCGAAAAAATCCAGGACGATAGTCCCGATCGCGGCGCTCGAGTCATCGATATGGTCCGGTGATCTCCAGATTGCGGCCCGCACAAAAGGAAACAATGTCATGAAGAAGTCCCTCCTCTCCGCCCTTGGGCTGGCTTTTGCCCTGGCTGTCTCGATGCCGCTCCTCGGCGCGACCAGCGCTGATGCTGCCCCGGTGCATCACAAGCATCACCGCCATCATCACCGCAAGCATCATCACCACCGTCACCATCACCACCACCACCACAAGAAGGTGGAAGCGAAGAAGGCCTAAGCATACCGGCTTACCCCGACAGGAAGGCCGGTTTTGGTTTTGGCCAAGAGCGGTTTTCCTGACGGGGCCCTGCACCTCGCGGGATGAAGGACGAACCCAAATTCCCGGCCTTCTCGCCCGCCTCGCCACGCGGCTCGGCTATCTGCCCAATCCCGCCTCCATCACGAGCGTATGCGCTGGCGAAAAAACGTCGACCACGATCCATTCTTTGCGCCGCCGACCGACAAGCTCGCGGCCAAAGCCTGCCAGTTCCCGAAACGCAGTGGGCCGGGCGCGTCCTGCCGAGATCCCGGCCTGACTGCTCGCTGCCGACGTTGTGGTGCCAACGCGGTGGACGCCAGATAGGTCGTCGACGCTGGCAATCGCTGACCGGCGTCAGCCGTCCCGATACCCTCGAACCGGATCGACGATCGCTGGCGTGGCGCGGCAAAAAAACCGAACCGAGGCATGAACCTTTCCTCTCTGGGCCGCACTAA
Source organism: Mesorhizobium sp. IMUNJ 23033 (assembly GCF_044778005.1). Taxonomy (NCBI): domain Bacteria; kingdom Pseudomonadati; phylum Pseudomonadota; class Alphaproteobacteria; order Hyphomicrobiales; family Phyllobacteriaceae; genus Mesorhizobium; species Mesorhizobium sp. IMUNJ 23033. The sequence goes on along the minus strand of NZ_JBJACT010000007.1, from coordinate 154,803 downwards.
ACCGGCATGGACGCCAAGAAGGCGATCCCCAAACCAGAAGGACGCCATGACGGCGATCCTCAAATCAACGAGAAGGAAATGCTCAAATGACCAACTTCACCAACTTCAAGCGCATCTCGCTCGCCGCTGTCATCGCCGTCTCGGCGTTTGGCTCGGTTTCGGTTCCGAGCTCGGCTTTCGCAGGCACGCACCCCACCGGCGACGGCGGCGCGGTCTGCAAGGGTTCGGGATCCTGTCTGGTGCTGCAGCTCGACTGCAAGGGCACCTACACCGATGCCACCGACAAGAACGGCACCGTTTACGGCAAGTGCAGCCAGGTCATGAAGATCGACCCGAAGACCCGGCTCAAGCTCGCCAACTGATCGCCTGTCGTCGAAGAAAATGGCGGCCGTCCGCGCGACGGCCGCCATTTTCTTGTCTGTTAGCTTTGAGATTCAGCGTCTGCTGAGGACGAGGCTGGCGATGAGCCCAACGACAACCAGCCCCACCGCAGCCGCGGTCGCCGGATGGTCGCGTGCCGTCCTTTCGATCGCCCTGCCCTTGTTCCTGATCGCGGGCAGCGCATCCGTGAGGCGCCCGGCCAGTTCGGAATAGTAGTCGGAAGCAGCGTCGCGACCGTCCTCGTAGTAAGCGCCACCTCGTTTGGCTACGGCTTTCCGCAAGGCCGCGAGCTCCCTGGAAAGGGTCGCGACCTGCTTTTCGAGGTCAAGATCGGAGAGGGTCGAAAGCGATGCCATGATTGTCTGTCCTTCCTTTTTCAGAGAAGGCCAAACGCATGGCCGCAGAAGCGGTTCCGGTTTTGCCGGCGGGATGTCCCGTGGCGGCGGGTCGAGGGTTCAGAACAGCTCAGCAATTGATAGAATTGCTGAGCTGCTCTGTCTCTTTGCCTTTGCGCAATTCCGGACGGAAAACCGTTCACACTTTTCCTGGAATTGCGCTAGCGCACCTGGTCGAGCAGGCGCTTGCATTCCAGAAGGTCGAACAGCGCCTCCTGCAGCAAGGCGCGATTGTCGCGCGACAGTTTCGACGAGCCCGGCTGCACCGGTCCCTCGTCGTCGCTCTTGCCCATGCCGAAAAAGCGGCGGCTCGGCTTCACCTTGGGCTGGCCGACCAGCATCTCGTCATCCGCGCCACGCGGCTGGGCTGCCGGCGTCAGCGGCACCTGATCGGCCTGACGGCGCTGTGCGATCGCCTCGACGGCGGCCATGTCGCCATTGCCGATGGCGACCAGGAAATGATTGCCGTTCTCGCGCAGCAGCTTCTGCACGCCCTTGATCGTATAGCCCTGGTCATAGAGCATGTGGCGGATGCCCTTGATCAGCTCGACATCCTGCGGCCGGTAGTAGCGGCGGCCGCCGCCACGCTTCATCGGCTTGATCTGGTTGAAGCGCGTTTCCCAGAAGCGCAGCACATGCTGCGGCAGATCGAGATCCTCCGCGACCTCGCTGATGGTACGGAATGCATCGGGGCTCTTGTCCATGGGCGAAATCCTCCACGCTGGACGGCGATTGGGCCTGTTGTGCCGAATCGGGTATCATTTCAGCGGTTTATGAAACAACATTCAAGCCCGGCGTCAAAATCGACCGCCGTTTTCAACCGAAGCTTTCTATATATCCTTGTTTTTACGCAATTCTGGAAATCCGAACGGAAAACCGCTTCCCACTTTTCCTGGAATTGCGTCCTTGTTTTTACGCAATTCCGGACGGAAAACCGCGTCACACTTTTCCTGGAATTGCTGTAGCCGGCTATTTGCCGCCCTTGGCCTTGCTGTTCTGATGCGAGCGCAGGATACGGCTCTTCAGCACATTCGACGACTTGAAGGTCATCACCCGGCGCGGCAGGATCGGCACTTCCTCGCCGGTCTTGGGATTGCGGCCGATGCGCTCGTTCTTGGAACGAACATGGAAAGTGGCGAAGGACGACAGCTTCACCGTCTCACCGCGAACGATGGCCTCGCAGATCTCGTCCAGGACCGCTTCGACGAGTTCGGCCGATTCAGTTCTCGACAAGCCAACCTTGCGGTAAACAGCTTCGGCAAGGTCGGCGCGCGTCAGTGTCTTTCCCCCCATGCGACCGTCCCATCAGCTCAAAAACATAAATCGATACAAGCAGCGGCAGAGCCTAAGTAATTGATCCGTCAAGGTCAAGGACCGAACCCATACGTTCGGCACTTACCAGCGAACCAAAACCGCGCCCCAGGTGAAGCCCCCACCCATCGCCTCGAGCAGCACCAGGTCACCCTTCTTGATGCGGCCGTCGGCGACGGCCACCGAGAGCGCCAGCGGCACGGAGGCAGCCGAGGTGTTACCGTGCAAATCGACCGTAACCACCACCTTTTGCTCGGCAATCCCAAGCTTCTTGGCGGAAGCGTCAATAATCCGTTTATTGGCCTGATGCGGCACGAACCAGTCGAGGTCGTCGGCGGTGATGCCGGCCTGCGCGAAGGTCGCCTCGATGACATCGGTGATCATGCCGACGGCGTGCTTGAACACTTCGCGGCCTTCCATCCTGAGATGGCCGACCGTGCCGGTGGTCGAGGGTCCGCCATCGACGAAAAGCTTGTCCTTGTGGACGCCGTCGGAACGCAGGCTGGCCGCAAGCACACCGCGGTCGGCGACGCCGCCAACCCCCTCGCCCACTTCGAGGACCAGCGCGCCGGCGCCGTCACCGAACAGGACGCAGGTCGAGCGGTCGCTCCAGTCGAGGATGCGCGAGAAGGTCTCCGAACCGATCACCAGGACGCGCTTTGCCAGGCCGCCGCGGATGTAGAGGTCGGCGGTCGCCACCGCATAGACGAAGCCGGAGCACACCGCCTGCATGTCGAAGGCAAAGCCGTGATGCATGCCGAGCCGGTTCTGGATCTCGACTGCGGTCGCCGGAAAGGTGTTGTTGGGCGTCGAGGTGGCCAGCACGATGAGGTCGATGTCGGCGGGCGTCAGCCCGGCGCTGTCGAGGGCTGCGCGTGCCGCCGCCTCGCCCAGCGAGGCCGTCGTCTCGTCGTCGGCCGCGACATGGCGCTGCCGGATGCCGGTGCGCTGGACGATCCACTCGTCGGAGGTCTCGACCATGCCTTCGAAATCGGCATTCTTCATGATGCGGCGGGGCAGCGCGGCGCCCGAGCCGCGCACGACTGATCTGATCAAAGCTCTTTCCTATTCCTTTGCGTCGACGGCGACGTCGGATTTCCTGTTTGCCTGGGCATGCGGATTGCGCGCATGGAACAAATCGAGATCGGCCTCGATGCGGTCAAGCAGATTGTTGCGCACCATGTCGTAGCCGAGCTCGATCGCCGCCGCAAAGCCGTCCGAATCGGCGCCGCCATGGCTTTTCACCACGATGCCGTTGAGGCCCAGGAAGACGCCGCCATTGGAGCGGCCGACATCCATCTTCTCACGCAGCCGGTCAAAGGCGCCCTTGGCGAAGACATAGCCGATCCTGGCCATCAGCGTGCGGCTCATGGCGGCACGCAGATAGCCGCCGATCTGCCTTGCGGTGCCTTCCGCCGTCTTCAGGGCGATGTTGCCGGCAAAGCCCTCGGTGACGACCACGTCGACCGTGCCCTTGCCGATGTCGTCGCCCTCGACGAAGCCGCGATAGTTCATCGAGGCCATGTTGGCCTCGCGCAGCATGCGGCCAGCCTCCTTGACCTCTTCCTGGCCCTTGATCTCCTCGACGCCGACATTGAGCAGGCCGACGGTAGGCCGTTCGATGCCGAAAACCGAGCGCGCCATGCCGGTGCCCAGAATGGCGAAATCGATGAGCTGGTGCGCATCGGCGCCGATTGTGGCGCCGACGTCCAGCACCACGCTTTCGCCGCGCGTATTCGGCCAAAGGGCCGCGATCGCCGGGCGATCGATGGTCGCCATGGTGCGCAGGCAGAATTTCGACATCGCCATCAGCGCGCCGGTGTTGCCGGCCGAGATGCAGGCCTGCGCGGTGCCCGATTTGACCGCCTCGACCGCCTTCCACATAGACGACTTCCAGCGGCCGTGGCGCAGCGCCTGGCTCGGCTTGTCGTCCATCCTGACCGCGATCTCGCAATGGACGAAATCGCTGATCTCGGCCAGCTTGGGGAACTTGGCAAGCTCGGGGCGAACCGCTTCCTCACGTCCATAAATGATGAAGCGGATGTCGGGGCGGCGGATGGCGACGGTCATGAGCGCCGGGATGACCACGCTCGGTCCGTGATCGCCGCCCATGGCATCGATGGAAATCCTGATCACGCGGTATTCATCTCACGGTTTGCCTGGCCTGCGACTGAGGGCTTGCCAAGGTACGGGGGGCTCGCGAAGGTTCGGCGAAAATAGCGGTTTTGGGCTGCCGCACAACCAGCTTTTCTAATATCTCGTCCGCTTTCAGGATTTTCCAAGCAGGGACCGCAGCTTTTGCTGGAATTCGCTTTCGGCGGGCTCGGTATCGCCGGCGGCCTCCACCGATGCCCCCGCCTTGCGCGGATAAGGATCGATCGCCAGGCCGAAAAACTGCTCGGCAAGCGCTCCGACGTCGATCGTATCGCCGGAAAAAGTCTCCGGGCTGTCGGGCCCGTCGGCATCCAGCACGATCTCGCCACCGCCTTCGAAACCCTGCCGCCCGAGCTTGGACTGCTCCGGCAGGAACAGCGCCTCGACCAGCTCGTCGATATGTGCCGCCACCGGATCGAGAGTGACGATGCAGGCCTGGGTGATGTCGGCTTCGACACGGCCGCTGACCTTGACGCCGTGCCGCTTCCACGGTGCCACCAGAAGCTCGGCGCGGTAGCGTTCGACCGAAAGCAGTTCGTGCTCGGTGGCGAGTGCGGCGCGCTGCCGGTCGTCGGCATCGATCACTACAGGCAGCCCCTTGTGCGGCAAGCGGGCGACGTTGGCCACAAAGGACACAGGGCTTTGGGCATCGGCATGTTTCATCTTCCCCTCCTTCAAGCTGGCTTGGCCAAGGGAAACACCACCGTGCCGGAAACGATCGATTCGGCCGGCTGCGCCGCGAGCTGTCTGGAAGCGTCGGCGACATAGGCTGCCAGCAGCGGCGCCTGCGGCCAGGCGCCGACATCGGGCCGGACATTGCGGGCAAGCGCGGCAGCGAGCGCCTCGCGGTCGTCACGCTCCAGCGCATCGTCATAGGCGGCCGTGCGGCCGTAGAACATTTTTGCCAGCTTCTTCATGCGCTTGGGTACACCGACATCGCCTATGCCCAGTTCCCTCAGCGAATGCTCGACATCGAGGAAGAACTCGTCGATCAGCACCTGCGCAAGCTCGGTCGCAGCACCGCTCTCGCCGCGCAGCCGGTGCTGGAACAGGAACATGTGCAGCGACAGCATCTCGAAACGGCCGAGCGGCGTGTCCGGCACATTCCAGTCGGAATAAAATATGGTTTGCCGCGCCGCTGCCACGATTTGTGCGTAGAGCGCCTCGGTGATGGCGCGGTTGGCGTGGCGTTCGCGGCCAAAAAGGCGCTGGAACATTGAGGGTGGTCTCCCGGGGACCGTTTGTTTGAATTGGCCTTGTTGCATCGGCAGGCAAGCTGGTTTACCGGTTTTGCCGCCCAGCGCAAGTTGCGGCCAGCTAATGGAGTTGTTGTTGCGCGCGCTGAAATTCAAGTCGTCTTTTTTGCCCAGGCCCGCCGGCATGGTCTCGCTGCTGGTGGTGGCTGCAGCGCTTTCCGCCTGCAATACGTCCAAGATGGTCGGTGACCTCAATCCCAGCGAGACGCTGACGCAAGGTTATGTGATCGACCAGCAGGCGATCGATTCGGTGCCGGTCGGCTCCAGCCGCGAACAGGTGCTGCTGGCGCTTGGCACACCGTCTACGACGGCCACCTTCGACAACGAGGCCTTCTACTACATCTCGCAGACACGTAAGCGTTACGTCGCCTTCGACAAGCCGCGTCTGGTCGACCAGAAAGTGCTGGCTGTCTATTTCGGCGCCGACGGGCGCGTCACCCAGATCGCCAATTACGGCCTGAAGGACGGCAGGATGTTCGACTTCATCTCGCGCACCACGCCGACAGGCGGCAAGGACCAGAACTTCCTCAGCCAGATCATCAACGGGGCCAGCAAGCTGGCGCCCGGTATTCCCGGCGGCGGCACGCCCTGATCTGTCCTTCATTCCCTTTCTTGCTTCTTCCCTGAAGCAGCAAACATCTCAGGCAGCCAAGAGCCCGCGGGAGCAATCCTGCGGGCTTTTGTTTTGACGAGGCATTGATCGTCGCAAGAAAAACCCGCGGGGTCGCTCCCGCGGGTTTTGTTTTCGAGCGATGGCTCCGTGCTCAGCCGTGCGCGAGCACGGCCAAGAGCAGCAAGGCGACAATGTTGGTGATCTTGATCGCCGGGTTGACCGCCGGGCCGGCGGTGTCCTTGTAGGGATCGCCGACCGTGTCGCCGGTGACCGAGGCCTTGTGCGCCTCGGAGCCCTTCAGGTGCTTGACGCCGTCCTTGTCGACAAAACCGTCCTCGAACGATTTTTTCGCATTGTCCCAGGCGCCACCGCCCGAGGTCATCGAGATGGCAACGAACAGGCCGTTGACGATGACGCCGAGCAGCGAGGCGCCGAGCGCTGCAAAGGCCGACGCCTTCGAACCCGAAATCAGCAGCACGCCGAAATAGACGACGAGCGGCGCCAGCACCGGCAGCAACGAGGGGATGATCATCTCGCGGATCGCCGCCTTGGTCAGCAGGTCGACCGCGCGCGCGTAGTTCGGCTTCGAGGTTCCGGCCATGATGCCCGGATCCTCGCGGAACTGCTTGCGCACCTCCTCGACAATGGCGCCCGCCGCGCGGCCGACGGCCGTCATGGCGATGCCACCGAACAGATACGGGATCAGGCCGCCGAAGATCAGGCCGGCGACGACGTAAGGGTTGGAGAGGTCGAAGGAGATTTCGCCCATACCCTGGAAGTAAGGATATTTGTCGCCATTGGCGGCAAAGAACTTCAGGTCGTTCGAGTAGGCCGCAAACAGCACCAGCGCGCCGAGACCGGCCGAACCGATGGCGTAGCCCTTGGTCACCGCCTTGGTGGTGTTGCCGACCGCGTCGAGCGCATCGGTGGAGTGGCGCACTTCCTTAGGCAGGCCGGCCATTTCGGCGATGCCGCCGGCATTGTCGGTGACCGGGCCGAAGGCGTCGAGCGCGACGATCATGCCGGCAAGGCCGAGCATGGTGGTGACCGCGATCGCCGTGCCGAACAGGCCGGCGAGCTGGTAGGTGGAGATGATGCCGCCGACGATGACGATCGCCGGAAGTGCGGTCGATTCCAGCGATACCGCAAGGCCCTGGATGACGTTGGTGCCGTGGCCGGTCACCGAAGCCTGGGCGATCGAGTTGACCGGGCGCTTGTTGGTGCCGGTGTAGTATTCGGTGATCACCACGATAAGGCCGGTCACCAGAAGGCCGATCAGGCCGCAGATGAACAGGTTCTTGCCGGTAATGGCCATGCCGGCAACCGTGCCGATCTCGCCCCAGCCGAGGGTTGCCGAGGTGGCGACGCCGAGCCCGACGATGGACAGCAGGCCGGTGACGATCAGGCCTTTGTAGAGCGCGCCCATGATCGAGCCGTTGGAACCGAGCTTGACGAAGAAGGTGCCGACGATCGAGGTCAGGATGCAGGCGCCGCAGATGGCCAGCGGATAGAGCATGGCGGCGCCGAGAACGGGAGTGCCGCCGAAGAAGATGGCGGCGAGAACCATGGTGGCAACGACGGTCACCGCATAGGTCTCGAACAGGTCGGCGGCCATGCCGGCGCAGTCGCCGACATTGTCGCCGACATTGTCGGCGATGGTGGCCGGGTTGCGCGGATCGTCTTCGGGAATGCCGGCTTCGACCTTGCCGACGAGATCGCCGCCGACGTCGGCGCCCTTGGTGAAGATACCGCCGCCGAGACGGGCGAAGATCGAGATCAGCGAGGCGCCGAAGCCGAGCGAAACCAGCGAGTCGATGACGATGCGGTCATTGGGCTGAAGGCCCATGAAATGGGTCAGGATGAGGTAGTAGATCGAGACGCCGAGCAGCGCCAGACCCGCCACCAGCATGCCGGTGATGGCGCCCGACTTGAAGGCGATGTCGAGGCCGGCAGCCAAGCTGTTCGACGCCGCCTGCGCGGTGCGCACATTGGCGCGCACCGAGACGTGCATGCCGATGAAGCCGGCGGCGCCCGAAAGCACGGCACCGATCAGGAAGCCGATCGCGGCGGTGATCGACAGCAGCCACCATGCAAGCAGCAGGACGACGACGCCGACGACGGCGATGGTGGTGTACTGGCGCGCCAGATAGGCCTGCGCGCCTTCGCGGATGGCCGCGGAGATTTCCTGCATGCGTGCATTGCCCTGATCGGACGCGAGGACCGATCGGGTCGCCCAGATTGCGTAAAGGACTGAAAGCAGGCCGCAGGCGATGACGGCGGAAATGATGGTCATTGCCGAATTTTCCTCGATTGATGGCCCAAAAGAACCCCTCCCTGGGCCGTTGAGACGGGGAGCGGCATTCCGCCAGGCGGATTCCGTCCCTTCGCAGCGGTGTATGCGAAACAGGGCTCGGAACGTCAAGATATTGTTCGGTTTTTGCCCGGCTTTCGGCCAAAAGGTCTATGTGCCAGCCTAACGGTTGAAGCCCTCGTCGAATTAGATCGATTGAAAAGACGTTACGGAATCAGTCCCGGCTGAGATCGCCGTCGGTCTCATCTCAGGCGGCGCTACGCCGTCTGCTGCCCCATGCGACGCGCGGTGTAACGCTCGATGGCCGAAAGGCCGTCATAGATCAGTACCGCAAGGGCCGCGACGATCAGGCCGCCCTGCAGGACAAAGGCGAGGTTGTTCGACAGCAGGCCGGCAATGATCACCTCGCCCAGCGTCTTTGCCGCCACGGTCGAGCCGATGGTGGCGGTGGCGAGGCTGATGACCACCGACAGCCTTATGCCGCCGAGGATGATCGGGGCGCTCAGCGGCAGCTCGACCTTGGTGAGCCGTTGCCAGCCGGTCATGCCGGCGCCGCGCGCCGCCTCCATGACATTGGCGGGCAGCGTCGTCAGACCAGTCAGCGCGTTCTCGAAGATCGGCAAGAGGCCATAGAGAAACAGCGCAATAAGCGTCGGCTTTTCGCCGAAGCCGACTGCCGGCACGGCCAGCGCCAGCACCGCCACCGGCGGAAAGGTCTGGCCGATATTGACCAGGCTGCGCGACAGCGGCAGGAACTCGGCGCCGGCCGGCCGGGTGACGAGGATGGCGAGCGCCACTGCGACCAGGGTGGCAGCCACCGTGGCAATCAGTACGGTCCTCAGATGCAGCAAGGTCAGCGTCAGCAGGCTGCCCTGATTGTAGATCGCCGGCGCGCCGTTCTCGGTCAGCGGCTTCAAGAGTGGCTCGAACCAGCCGGGATTGGTGACGAAGGCGACGAGCAGCACCACCAGCAAAAGCCTGAGCAGCGAGGGCAGCCAGGCCTTCATGCCGGCCTCGCCGCGCGCTTAACCAGGCCATCAACCGTGACGCGACCGAGCGGCTTGCCGTCTTCGCCCTTGACCGGCAGCGCCGGGCGGCCGGACCAGAGCAGCTCGGCCAGCGCGTCGCGCTGACTGGCGTCGCCAGGGATCGCCTCGCCTTCGGCGGACCCCTTCTCCACGGCGTCGCGCACGCGGCCGAGCGACAGCAGCCTGAACGGTTTTTCGCTGGCGCCGACAAGAGTCTCGACGAAGGCGCTGGCCGGCTTCGCCAGAATCTCGGCCGGCTTGGCATACTGAACAAGCTTGCCGGCATCCATGACGGCGATCTTGTCGCCCATATGCACGGCCTCTTCCATGTCATGGGTGACGAGGATGATGGTGGTACCGAAGCGTTTTTGGATCGCCAGCAGATCCTCCTGCGCCTTGGTGCGGATGATCGGGTCGAGCGCGCCGAACGGCTCGTCCATCAACAACACGTTGGGCTCGGCGGCGAGCGCGCGGGCGACGCCGACGCGCTGCTGCTGGCCACCGGAGAGTTCGTGCGGATAGCGCGGCCCGTAGGCCTCGGGATCAAGCTGGTAGAGCATCATCAGTTCGTCGACGCGCGCCTTGATACGCGCCTTGTCCCAGCCGAGCAGCACCGGCACGGTGGCAATGTTTTGCGCCACGGTGCGGTGCGGAAACAGGCCGTGGCCCTGAATGGCATAGCCGATGCTACGGCGCAGCTCATAGCCCGGCAACGAGCGGTTGTCGGCGCCATCGAGCCTGATCACGCCCGCGGTCGGCTCAACCAGCCGGTTGATCATGCGCAACAGCGTCGTCTTGCCGGATCCGGAGGTGCCGACGATGACGCAAAGCGTGCGCGGCTCGATCACCATCGAAACGTCGTCGACGACGGTCGTTTCGTCATAGCGCTTGGTAATGCCTTCGATCTCGATCATGCCGTTTCAACCCTGCGCTTGGTGGCGGTCATTTCGATCACTGCGTCGAGGATGATGGCCGCGGCAAAGGCCAGCGCCACGGTCGGCACGGCGCCCAGCAGCACCAGATCCATCGCCGTCTGGCCTACGCCCTGGAAGACGAACACGCCAAAACCGCCGCCGCCGATCAGCGCCGCGATGGTGGCGAGGCCGATATTTTGCACCAGCACGATGCGGATGCCGGTCAGGATGACCGGAAAGGCCAGTGGAAACTCGACACCGAACAGGCGCTGGCGGTCGGTCATGCCCATGCCGCGCGCGGCGTCGTTGGCGGCGCGCGGCACGCCGGCGAGGCCGACCACCGTGTTGGCGACCACCGGCAGCAGCGAATAGAGGAACAGCGCGACGAAGGCGGGGGCTGTGCCGATGCCGCGAATGCCGACCGCGGCAGCACCCGGCACATGGGCGGCGACCCAGCCGAGCGGCGCGATCAAGAGGCCGAACAACGCGATCGAGGGGATGGTCTGGATGATGTTCAGCACGTTGAGCACCCCTGCCCGCAATTTTTCGATGCGGTGGCAGAGAATGCCGAGCGGCAGGCCGACAATCACTGCGGCGGCCAGCGAACCCAGCGCCAGCGTGACGTGCTTGGAGCCTTCGGCCCAGAAACTGTCGGCACGGTTGGCATATTCCTTGAGGATCGACAGGCTGTTCCATTGCCCCGATATCAACAGCAGGCCGATGGCCAGAGCCGCAACGACCAGCACGCCGACGCGCGCCCAGGGTGATAGGTTCAGACGCGTCAGCACGTCGGCCAGCAGAAGTGTGAAGGCGAAGATGAGCAGCCAGAAGCCGGAGGCCGGCGAAATGCGAGCGAAGGTGTTGCCCGCCGGCGTGAGAAAGCTGCCGGCGATGCCGATCAGGATGGCGAGCGCCGCGAGCGCGACTACGCTGGCGGCAAGGCGCAGGACGAGCGGCGTTTTCAGCAAGGCAATGAGCGCGCCGACGATCACGATCGCCAGCAGCAGCGGCCCGACCGCCGTCGGCAACGCCTCGAGGATGGAGCGCGCCTCGCCGGGCACGATGCGGTTGGCGCGGAAGGTGGCGAACGGCGCAACGAGCGCCGCATAGGTTGCGATCGCGGCGATGACCACGCCGAGCTTGTCGAACCGAATGCGCACGCCCTCTCCCATCAGTCGATACGGCGCTCCCCCGATAGGGCGCGCCGCAATCGCCTCACTTGAGGAAGCCGTTCTTCTTCAAAAAGTCCTCCGCCACCCCCTTGACCGGCTCGCCGCCGACCTGGACGCGGCCGTTCAGTTCCTGCAGCGTCACGAGGTCGAGCTTGGTAAAGACCGGCTTCAACAACGTCTCGATCTCGGGATGCTCCTTCAGCACCGCCTCGCGGATGATCGGCGCCGGCTGGTAGACGGGTTGCACGCCCTTGTCGTCGTCGAGCACGACAAGACCGGAGGGCGCGATGCCACCGTCGGTGCCGTAGACCATGGCGGCATTGGCGCCATTGGTCTGGTTGGCCGCCGCCGCAATGGTCGCGGCGGTGTCGCCACCGGAGAGCGTGATCAACTGGTCGGGTTTCAGCGTGAAGCCGTAAGTGGTCTGGAAGGCCGGCAGTGCAGCCGCCGAATTGACGAACTCTGCCGAAGCCGCGAGCACCACCTTGCCGCCGCCGGCGACGTAATTGCCGAAGTCGGAGAGCGACGCCAGCTTGTTCTCGTCGGCGACTTCCTTGCGCAGCGCGATCGCCCAGGTGTTGTTGGCTGGCGACGGCGACAGCCAGACGATCTTGTTGGCGTCATAGTCAAGCTTCTTGGCGGTCTCGTAAGCCTTGGCGGCGTCCTTCCACACCGGATCGTCGGCCTTCTCGAAGAAGAAGGCGGCGTTGCCGGTGTATTCGGGATAGATGTCGATCTCGCCGGCGCTGATCGCCTTGCGCACCACCGGCGTGCCGCCGAGCTGGATGCGGTCGGTGGTCTTGATGTTGTTGGCGTTCAGCACAAGCTGGATGATGTTGCCGAGCACGCCGCCCTCGGTGTCGATCTTCGACGACACGACCACCTGGGCATTTGCCGAGGCCGCGGAAATACCGAGCGCAAGCGCGGCGCCGGCCAGAAGCTTGATTGAAAACATTATGGGAATCCCTTGCTGTGAACCGGATTACGGTCGCCGCATATGAGCATGGCTTCAACGCTCCGTCGGGGCACACGGTTTCATAACAAGAGGGATGCACGCAATAATTTTGTGCGGGCTGGCCCAATCCGACGCCGCCCATCCAGACAAGGTGGTGTCAGGTGGCCGGGCGCAAGCTCGTCATCTTCAGCGCACCCAGCGCCACGAAGCAGAGCGCGGTAACCGGGAAGACGATCCAGTTCAGCATCTCCCAGCCCCAGGCGTTGTAGACCGCGCCCGACATCAGCGAGGCGAAGGCGACGGAGCCGAACAGGACGAAGTCGTGAAAGCCCTGCACCTTGCCCTTTTCCGATGGCCGGTAGCTGTCGGCGACCATGGCTGTGGCGCCGATGAAGCCAAAATTCCAGCCAAGGCCGAGCAGGATCAGCGCCGTCCAGAACTGCCATAGCGCCAGACCCGACAGAGCTACCACGGCGCAAGCAACGAGCAGGATCAGGCCGGCGGCGACGATGCGTTCGGCGCCGAAGCGGTGGATCAGCGAACCGGTGAAGAAGCTCGGCGCGAACATGGCCATGACATGCCAGGAAATGCCGAGCATCGCATCGTCGGTCGACAGGCCGCAGCCGACCATGGCGAGTGGCGCGCCGGTCATGACGAAACTCATCAGCGCGTAGCTGCCGACAGCGCAGAAGAGCGCCGCGACGAAACGCGGCCGGGTGACAATCTCGGAGAGCGGCCGCGCGTCGTTGTCGGCGATCTCCGCCTTGCCGGGAGCCCGGGACGGAATGCGCAGGAACGAGAGGATGATGGCGCCGACAGCCGCCAGCACGAGGATGGACGCGAACGAGCCGGCGAACATCACCGGCGCGAACAATTCGCGGGTGAAGATGACGATCTGCGGCCCGAGTATGGCGGTGACGATGCCGCCGGCCAGCACGAAGGAAATGGCACGCGCCTTGAATTCCGAAGGTGCATTGTCGGCGGCGGCGAAGCGAAACTGCTGGACGAAAGCGCCGCCGATCCCAAGCACCGCCAGGCCGAAGGCGAACAGCCAGAAGTTCGGATGGAAGAGCGCCAGCGTAGCGACCAGCCCGCCGAGCGCGGTGATGATGGTGCCGGTCATGAAACCGCCGCGCTGGCCGAGGCTGCGAATGATTGCGGCAGCCGGCAGTGCGCCGAGCGCCACACCGACATTGAAGCCGGTGATCGGCGCCGTCGCCAGCGACTTGTCGGCGGCGAGCAGGTATTGGCCGGCCAGCCCGCCCACGGAAATGGCGATAGGTGCGGCCGAACCGATGATCGCCTGCGCGGCGGCAAGGATGAATGCCGTGCGGCGTGCTTCCCTGCTTGCCTCGGCGACGACAGCCGCGGCCGTCACGAAGCGTCCTTGCCGCGGCCCTCGCCGCGCACCCGGCGTGACACGCGATCGAGCACGGCGTTGGTAAGCTTCGGCTCATCTTCCTCGTAGAAGGCCTTGGCGATATCCACATATTCCGAAACGATGACGGCGACCGGCACGTCGTCGCGCTTCATCAATTCATAGACGCCGGCGCGCAGGATGGCGCGCAGCGTCGAATCCAGCCTCGACAGCGGCCAGTCGTCGGTCAGCGCCTGGCGGATGACCGGATCGATGGTCTTCTGGTTTTCGACGACGCCGGTGAGGATGGCGCGAAACCACTGCGCGTCGGCCTCGCGATAGAGCGCGCCGTCGACCTCCTTGCCGAGCCTGAAGGCCTCATACTCCGCCGTGATCTCGAAGATGCCGCTGCCGGCCACGTCCATCTGGTAGAGCGCCTGCACGGCGGCGAGACGGGCGGCGCCGCGCTTGTTGGCGTGGCGTATCGCGGGCTGGCCGGGCGCAGCGGGTTCGCTCACGATCGCGCTCCCAACTGCTCTTTGAGAGCGATCATGGTCAGCGCCGCACGCGCGGCAAAGCCGCCCTTGTCGCCTTCCGAACGCTTGGCGCGCGTCCAGGCCTGCGCATCGTTCTCGGTGGTCAGGATGCCGTTGCCGATGCAGACCGAATCCTGGACCGAAATGTCCATCAGCGCACGGCTGGATTCATTGGCGACGATGTCGAAATGATAGGTATCGCCGCGGATGATGGTGCCAAGCGCAACAAAACCGTCATAGCCGGTGCCACCGTCGGCAGCACCATCGAGGGCGAACGTGATCACGGCTGGAATCTCCAGCGAGCCTGGAACGGTGACGACATCATAGGTCGCGCCGGCTTCGTCCAGCGCGCTCGTCGCGCCTTCGAGCAGCGCGTCGGCAAGGTCGTCATGGAACCGCGCCTCGATGACGAGAAGGTGGGCCTTCTTCTTCGGGCGGATAAACGCTTTGCCGTGTTGGGATGTGCCAGCCATAGATGTCTCCGGGGATCGCCGGTGACTTAGGCCGAAGCGGCCGCATTCGCAAGCTTTGTCGGACGTTCAGGCCCGGTCTAATTTCCCATAGTGGCTCAAAGCCCCTCTTTCGCCGCTTCCACCAGGCGCGCCGCGTAGCGGGCCATGGTGTCGATCTCGAGGTTCACGCGGTCGCCTACCTGACGCTCGCCCCAGGTGGTCACGGTCAGCGAATGGTGGATCAGCAGCACATCGAAGCGGGTGCCTTCGACCTTGTTGACAGTGAGCGAGGTCCCGTCGAGGGCGACGGAGCCCTTTGGCGCGATGAACCTGGCCAGCTCGCGCGGCGCTTCGAGCGTAAAGCGTACGGCATCGCCCTCGTCCTTGCGCGCCACGATCTCGGCCGTGCCGTCGACATGGCCGGAGACGATGTGGCCGCCGAGCTCGTCGCCGATCTTCAGCGCCCGTTCGAGATTGATGCGCGTGCCCAATTTCCATCCGGCGGCTGTCGTCAACCGCAATGCTTCTTCCCAGGCCTCGACCTCGAACCAGCGCGCGTTCGAACCACCGTCTGGCAGCGCCGTTACCGTCAGGCAGACACCTCCGCAGGAGATCGACGCACCGATGGCAATGGTCTCGGGATCGTAGGCGGTGTCGATGCGCAGGCCCACCCCTTCCCTGAGCGGCCTGACGGCAGCGACGCTACCGACATCGGTGACAATTCCGGTGAACATCAGATGTCCCTCACCCACTCCAGATAGCTGTCTTCGCCGAACTGCATGTCGCGCAGCTTGCGAAAGCCCGCCGGGATATGGTTGGCGTCGATGGGCGATGCAATGCCGCCCTCGCCGATCGCCTCAGGTCCGTGGAACAGCACGATGCGGTCGACCAGTCCGTCGGCGAGGAACGCCTTGGCCACCTTGGCGCCGCCCTCGACCAGCACGCTGGCCATGCCGAGCGCCGCCAGATCTTCCAGCAGCTCGGGCAAGGCAACGCCACCCTCATGAGTCTCGGTGCCGATGAAGCGGACGCCGGCGCGCTCGAGCGCGGCGCGCCGGTGCGGGTCAGCCTCCAGGCAAGCGGCGACATAGAGCGGGACGCGGTCGACACCGGAGACCAGTTTCGCGGCTTCCGGCAAGCGTATCTGACGGTCGAGCACGATGCGCGCCGGGGAACGGTTCTCCAATCCGGGCAATCGCACGGTGAGCGCCGGATTGTCTTCCAGCGCGGTGCCGATGCCGACCAGGATGCCGTCGGCCTCGGCCCGCATCAGATAGACTTCGCGCCGCGCGATCTCGCCGGTGATCGCAACCTGCCCCTCGCCTTCCACACCGATCTTGCCGTCGCTGGAAAGCGCAAGTTTCAAAATCACTTCCGGGCGTTTCTTGAGCGACCGAATCAGATAGCCGGCCATCTGCTCCGAAGCCTCCGCCGCCAGCACTTTTTCGACCACCTCGATGCCTGCGGCACGCAGGATCGCGTAACCCTGGCCGGAAACGCGCGGATCGGGATCGCTCGCCGCACCAACCACGCGCGCGACGCCTGCGTTAACCAGCGCATTGGCGCAAGGCGGCGTGCGACCGTGATGGGCGCAAGGCTCCAGAGTCACATAGGCGGTGGCGCCGCGAGCCAGTTCACCGGCCTCGGCCAAGGCCTCGGTCTCGGCATGCGGACGCCCGCCGACCGCGGTGACCCCGGTGCCGACGATCATCGGCCCGGTACCGTCATCGAGCACGATCAGCGTGCCGACGGAAGGGTTGGTCGAGGTCCGGCCGGCATTCTTGCGCGATAGCCTGAGTGCTGCCGCCATGAAGCGGCGATCGAGGGCCTGCTGTTCGGCCGGGCTGAGCGTCGGGCTTGCCATGCTCAACCGGCGTCCTCTTCGCTCTTCAGCTCGTCGCCCTTGAGCTCGCCCAGCACCTCATGAAAATCCTTGGCCTCGCGGAAATTGCGGTACACCGAGGCGAAGCGCACATAGGCGACGTCGTCGAGCGACTTCAGCGCCTCCATGACGAGACGGCCGACCTCGCCCGAAGCCACTTCCGTCTCGCCCGAACTTTCGAGCTGGCGCACGATGCCGGTGACGGCGCGGTCGATGCGTTCGGGGTCGACATTGCGCTTGCGCACCGCGATCTCGACCGAGCGCAGCAGCTTGTCGCGGTCGAACGGCACCTTGCGGCCGGATTTCTTGACCACGACGAGATCACGCAGTTGCACGCGCTCGAACGTGGTGAAACGACCGCCGCAATCGGGGCAGACGCGCCGCCTGCGGATCGCCGCGCCATCCTCGGCGGGGCGCGAATCCTTCACCTGCGTATCTTCGGACTGGCAGTAGGGACAGCGCATGGACAGCCTTCGGTTCGCGATTCTCGTGAGACGGAAGGCTTAGAGGGTTTTGCCGCAATGGCAAAGCACGGACGGCCTTCCGTGCCTCAGAGATAGCGAGGCGCGAGGAAGATTGCCAGCGCCGCGACCAGCCACACCGCGATGCCGCCGAGAACGGCGAGCCGGTAGTCGATGCGGTCGATGAACAGCCAGCAGGCGCCGAGGAAGGCGAGATAGGCAGGGATCGTCTTGAAACCGGCAAGGCAGGCTTCGCGAAAACCGGTCGGGTTGCCCTTGGCGCCGACGGCGAGCAGCGCGATCACCGCGAAGGTCGGTGCCAAAGGCAGGATGCCGGGCAAGACATTGCCGCGCTTCGAGGCCCAGACAATCAGCGCGGTGACCAGGCCGCCGACCACACCTTTCCAGAGGATGTCCATGGCGCGGCTCCTTGCCGGCGCGCCGCGTCAGGGCGCGACGTCGGTGGTCGGGAAGCCGCAGGATGCGCCGAGGCTGCGATAGGCCTTGGTGAAGCCGTCCATCGAGATGGTCGCGACCGGCGCGTTGGCGAAAGCGACGTCGAGCGCGCCGGCGCGGCGCATGGCGCGCAGGACTGCCAGCGTCGTCTCGGCCTTGTTGTTCATCATCCATTGGTCGCCGGCGCTGACCGTCGCCTTGACCTTGCCCTTGTCGTCGCCGAACACCGCGGGAATGTTCTCGCCGGTCGGCAACTCCTTGTTCCTCAAGGCAATGATGAGGCTCGGATAACCGTTGGGCGGCAGCACGTCGCCGTTGGAGATGGCGAGCGTCAGCGTGCCGCTGGTGCCGTTCGCGTCAAGGAAGGCGGTCGAAGCGGCGCAGGTCTTGCGCACATCCTCGCCGGTGTTGACCTCGTCGACGATCGTCGACCATTTGCCGAAGGTTTCCGTCTTGGGTGTGGTGGCTTCCGGTGCCGCGGGCTGGGGTGCCGTGGCCTGGGGCGCAGGCTGGGTGGTCGTCTGCGCCGAGGCGACGCCGGCCAATTGCAGCATGGCCAGTACGCCAAGGCCGGCAAGTCGAAGAAATCGCATCATCAAGGCTCCTGTCCGCAACGCCGCTCCAGCAGGAGCGGCGCTTCTCGTCATCGCCAATAAGGGATGAGGCGGGGCGTCAGGTCAACCGAGATAGGGATAGAGCGGGAAGCGATCGGTCAAAGCCACGACCTTGGCCTTCACCGCCGCCTCGACAGCCGCATTGCCTTCGTCGGAATTCGCCACTTTCAGCCCGTCCAGCACCTCGGCGATCAGCTTGCCGATCTCGCGGAACTCGGCCTGGCCGAAGCCACGCGTGGTGCCGGCTGGCGTGCCGAGGCGCACGCCCGAGGTGACGAAGGGCTTTTCCGGATCGAAGGGGATGCCGTTCTTGTTGCAGGTGATGTTGGCGCGGCCGAGCGCCGCCTCGGCGCGCTTGCCAGTGGCGTTCTTTGGGCGCAGATCGACCAGCATCAGATGGTTGTCGGTGCCGCCGGAGACGATGTCGAGGCCGGTTTCCTTGAGGCTGGAAGCCAGCGCCTTGGCATTGGCCGCGACGCTCTCGGCATAGACCTTGAAGCTCGGCTTCAGCGCCTCGCCGAAGGCCACCGCCTTGGCGGCGATGACA
This sequence comes from Mesorhizobium sp. IMUNJ 23033, assembly GCF_044778005.1. Classification (NCBI taxonomy): domain Bacteria; kingdom Pseudomonadati; phylum Pseudomonadota; class Alphaproteobacteria; order Hyphomicrobiales; family Phyllobacteriaceae; genus Mesorhizobium; species Mesorhizobium sp. IMUNJ 23033. The sequence continues at coordinate 136,008 of NZ_JBJACT010000007.1, read as the reverse complement.
TGCATCAGCGGGCCGCCCTGCAGGCCCGGGAAGACGGCCGAGTTCATCTTCTTGGCGATGTCCTCGTCATTGCACAGGATCATGCCGCCGCGCGGGCCGCGCAGCGACTTGTGCGTCGTCGTCGTGACGACATGGGCATGCGGCAGCGGCGACGGATGGACGCCGCCGGCAACGAGGCCGGCGATGTGGGCCATGTCGACCATCAGATAGGCGCCGACCGCATCGGCGATCTCGCGAAAGCGCTTCCAGTCCCAGACGCGCGAATAGGCGGTGCCACCGGCCAGGATCAGCTTCGGCTTGGTCTCATGCGCGGTCTTCTCGATCGCGTCCATGTCGAGCAGATGGTCTTCCTTGCGCACACCGTAGGAGACGACCTTGAACCATTTGCCGCTCATGTTGACCGGCGAGCCGTGGGTCAAATGGCCGCCGGAATTGAGGTCGAGGCCCATGAAGGTGTCGCCGGGCTGCAGCAGTGCCAGGAACACGGCCTGGTTCATCTGGCTGCCGGAGTTCGGCTGGACATTGGCGAAGTTGCAGCCGAACAGTTTTTTGGCGCGCTCGATGGCCAATTCCTCGGCCACGTCGACGAACTGGCAGCCGCCATAGTAGCGCTTGCCCGGGTAGCCCTCGGCATATTTGTTGGTCATGATCGAGCCTTGCGCCTCGAGCACGGCGCGCGAGACGATGTTTTCCGACGCGATCAGCTCGATCTCGTGGCGCTGGCGGCCGAGTTCGTTGCGGATGGCGCCGAAAATCTCCGGATCGGCATCTTCCAGCGTGGTTTCGAAGAAGGATTCGAATTTGTTCGACACTGCCGCTGCTGTAGCCATGGACTGAAATCCTCGGGGTTCGGGGGCAATTTGTTTATGCATATCGTGGCCCCAAAACCGCTGCACACTTTTGGGCGACATGCATTGCCGCGCCATTAACACAGTTGTTTTCGCCTCGCCACGTTTGCGGCGCGAAATTTGCTGGCCGAATTGCGCCAGGAAGGCTGCGCGGCCTCTATTTCCGCTCCTGCCGGCCTTTCAGCAGGGCCTCGGTCAGCGTGATCTCGGCAAACAGCGCCTGCGCCGTATGGTCGTTGATTTTGCTGCTGCGCAACATGGCGCGCACGGCCGTGCGCTCGGCCTCGATGGCGGCGAAGCGGAGTTCCAACTCCAGCCGCCCGGCTTCGCGAGCCTCGGCGCGGGCTTCATCGGCCTCGTCGGAGGCGGCGATGCGGCGACGGTAGCCGGCGACGATGCTGTCGGCGACGGCCAAGCGGGCATCGGCCGCCTCCCCTTCGCTTGCGTCATTGGCGATAATCTCGATGCGGGCGATGGCCGCATTGGCCGCGCCGACGCGTGCCCGGCGCTCCTCGGCGGCACCCGGATCCTCGCCCGGCTCGACCAGCCCGCGCGCGATCTTCGGCAAGGCGAGGCTGGCGATGGAGAGCGAGCAGATGATGACGCCGGCGGCTAGGAAAATGACGATGTCGCGCGCCGGAAAGGGCGAGCCGTCAGGCATGGCCAAAGGCAGCGACAGGATGCCGGCCAAAGTGATCGCGCCGCGTACGCCGGCCACCGAGCCGGCAAGCCGCACGCGCAAACCGAACGGTTCGGCCTTGCGCTTGCCAAACCGCGCGGCAAGGCGCTGCGCAATGTCGCCGACCCAGATCCACAGGAAGCGCAAGCCGATCAGGCACAGGGTGAGGATCAGCACCGTGGCGACCGGCTCGATCAGCCAGTGCCGGCTCGAAAGCTCGGGCGGCACCTTGCGGATGATATCGGGAAGCTGCAGGCCGAGCAGGATGAACAGCGCGCCGTTGAAGACGAAGGACAGCGTCGTCCATAGCGACATGGTCTGCATGCGCGCCGAAACGCCGAGATGGCGGAATATGCCGGAGCCGCTGGTGAGCACACCGGCAGTGACCGCCGCCAGGATGCCGGAAGCGCCGGCATGTTCGGCGCCGAGATAGGCGATGAAGGGGATCAGGATCATCACCAGCACCTGCGCCTCGGCCGGCACGCCACCGATGCGGTTGAGGAGCTGCAGTGTCTTTGCGGCGACGATCAACGCCACCACGCCGGCCAGGATGCCCGCCGCCACGGCGTAGAGGAAGCCGAGCGACGCGGCGCCCAGGGAAAAGCTGCCGGTCAGCGCTGCTGCCACGGCGAAGCGGAACATGACCAGGCCCGATGCGTCGTTGAGCAGCGACTCGCCTTCGAGGATATGCATCAGCCGCGCCGGCACCACATTGCGGTCGACGATCGAGGACACGGCCACCGCGTCGGTCGGCGACAGCACCGCGGCCAGCGCGAAGGCGACGACCAGCGGGATGCTCGGCACCAACCAGTGCAAGGCGTAGCCGAAGCCGACGATGGTGAAGAAGACGAGACCGATGGCAAGGTCGAGAATCGGGCCGCGCAGTGCCAGCAATTCACGCTTCGGCGCGGTGGCGGCGTCGCTGAACAGCAGCGGCGGGATGAACACCAGGAGGAACAGTTCGGGGTCGATCTCGACATGCAGGCCGCTCGCCGGCCAGGCAAGCGCGGCACCGATTGCAATCTGCAGCATGGGCAGCGGCACCCGCACCAGCCGCACCAACGCGCCGGAAAGCGCGACGAAGGCGAGCACGACCAGGATGAAGATGGCGACATGCATGGTGCGATTCCGAGTGTTGGCGGACCATGCGCAATGGAAACCGCGCCGTCCAGCCAGGTCTCTGGCGAAGGCCGTCAGCCTGTGGCGGAAAGCAAAAAGGCCGCCCAGTCGGCGGCCTTTTCGAAAAAGATATCAGCTATTTACAACGAAGACGTGATCTGCAGCTCGTCGTTGCCGTCGAGGCCATAGATGTCGTCGCGGAACTGTACAACGCCAGGCCCCGTCGACCAGGCCGACAGATAGAGGAAGTGGACCGGCACCGGGTTGACGACCTGAACCGGGGTGTTCTCGCCGGTCTTGATCGTGCCCTCGAAATGCTGGCGGTCCCAGCCGGGCGTGTCGCGCAAGATCCAGGTGACGAGGTCGCGCACGTTCTGGACGCGCACGCAGCCCGAGGAATCGAAACGCATCAGCTTGCCGAACAAGCTCTGCTGCGGCGTGTCGTGCATATAGACGCCGTCCGGGCTCGGGAAATTGATCTTCACCGAGGCCATGGCATTGCCGGCGCCCGGATCCTGGCGGAAACGGTATTTTTCCGCATCGTCGGTCGACCAGTCGACTGTCATCGGATCGACCTCGCTGCCATCCGGCGCGAACAGGCGAATATGGCTGTCCTTGAGATAGTTCGGGTCCTTGCGCATCAGCGGAATGATGTCCTTGCGCACGATCGAGACCGGAGCGTTCCAGTAGGGATTGACGATGATCTCGTTGATCTTGGAATTGACGATCGGCGTCTGGCGATCGATCTTGCCGACGACTGCGGTGTGGCGAAGCACGACGCGGTCGTTCTCGACCGCCTCGACCTGGGCAGCCGGGATGTCGACCAGCACGTAACGGTTGCCGAGCGTGCCGGCCTTTTCACGCAGACGCTGCAGGTTGGTCTGCAACTGACCGAGCCGGATCTGTGCCGAGACGTTCATCGCCGTATAGGTGTATTTGCCCATCGCACCGTCGGCGGGTAGGCCGTGGCGCGCCTGGAAACGCTTGACCGCGGCATCGACATAGGAATCGAAGGCGGTCGAGATGCCGGCGCTCTGCGCCAGATCGCCAGACATCATCAGGCGCTTGCGCAGCGGCACCACATCCGGGTCGTCGACGCCGAGCTGCAGCTTCTTGGTCGCGGGAACCTCGCCCCAGCCGCCTTGGGCGACGATGTTCTGATATTGCGCCACCGCCTGCTCGGTGAAGGCGACGGTCTGCAGGCTGAAGATCGGCAGCGTCGAAGCCACCTTGCCGCCCTCGCTGGCACGGGCGTCGAACTGGTCGTCCCAATTGCCGCGGCCCGAGGACTTCAGGATATCCCCGATGACGTCCTGAGCGCTGGCGCTGTTCGCCACAAGAGCGGCGGCGAGCGCGGAGGCTCCGGAAAGGAAGAAACGGCGGCTGGTTCTCATGGACGTTCCAGACATTTTAGCGGTGTTCGATCTCGCTCAGTTCGCTCTAACGGGCGATTACGCCCGCACTCTAGGGCTGGCAATGTTAACAATTAGCCAACCATGACCTGCATCACTTGGGCGTGAAACGCGCTGTCGCGATGCCGGATCGAGTGAGCGCAAGCGCTGGCCCGCAGCATCACCCGCATCCTCGCTTCCACTGGGATTATGGCGGCAACGTGGCCTTGGCCCGCGATTTGCATCGGGCGGCGCCGCGAAAAGAAAGGACCGGTGCTTTTCGGCACCGGTGACAGAAGCGGGTCTTAGACCTGCCCCCCACAGTCGCGCGCCGACGATCGCCGCGCGTAGTTGCAGGCTATCTCATGCCCCCTCAGCGCGAAGTTTCAACCTTTGGGGACCGGACTTGGCTGCGCCTTCAATTCCGAGCATCTTTGCAACACCTCATTTTGAGGATAGCGCAGGACTTTGTTGTCCAGTTTGAGCAGCAGCTCCCGTCTCTTGTCCGTGCTCTCGCCGTCCGTACATCTCATGTCCAGAATGACGACATCCAGGCGGTTGATCTTCTGAACCTTGTCCAGCGTGCAGCGGACCTCCCACATCTCCACTGCCTTGTCGGTAAACGTCACGATCGAGTCATTGTTGTCGCACTGGGTGCTGCCTTCCGTGGCGAAAGAATCCTTCCACCACTCCTCGGCGAAAGCCGTTTGCGAGACCCACAAAAGCATCACGGCAACCGAGCAAATCTTCGAGTGTCTTCCCAGATGCATCATGCGCTTCCCCACCAAGCCGTGACATTAGGCACTGCTGCAGCGAAAGCAAACCTGGCAAAGATCGTGCCGACGGGGCGGTCAGAGTTTTGCAACAGGTTTTCCGCACCACAAAAGGAAGGACCGGTGCTTTTCGGCACCGATCCTCTGCTGTTCCCCGGCCGCGCTTCTGTGGCCCGGCTTCGGTTGTGATGCGGATGACTTACATCCGATAAGCGATCGTATCGTTCCAGAATCGATCCAGCCGCTGCAGCGCGCGGTTCATCTGCTTGAACTCGTCGGTGTTGATGCCGCCGACCTGCTCGATGGAGCCGACATGGCGCTCGTAGAGGCCGGCGACGACGTCAGCCACCTCGTTGCCCTTCGGCGTCAGCGAGACACGGACCGAACGGCGGTCGATGCGCGAGCGCTGGTGGTTGATGAAGCCGAGGTCGACCAGCTTCTTCAGATTGTAGGAGACATTCGAGCCGAGATAATAGCCGCGCGAGCGCAGTTCGCCGGCGGTCAGCTCGGAATTGCCGATGTTGAACAGCAGCAGCGCCTGGATGGCGTTGATGTCGGAACGGCCGTTGCGGTCGAACTCGTCCTTGATCACGTCAAGCAGGCGGCGGTGCAGGCGCTCCACCAGCTGCAGCGATTCCATGTACAGCGAACGGATCGCCTCGCGGCGGTCGTCGGATACGGTGGCGGGCTTCGCCGCCGGACGCGAATTGATCATTGTCTTTGCCTCTCGTTTGTCGCCCGGTGATTTTTTGTTTTTCACCTTGATCGCGACACTATCGAATACTCATAAAATTCGACTTAAACGCCAAGGCTAACAAGAGCTTACCGGTAAGAGGTTTCGAAAGAGGCTTAACGATCGGTCACCCGAGCAAGGATAATTAACCTAAAGATTTAGCCAATGATTTCGGGCGAATCCTGGCAGGTTCAAAATTGGGCGGTCTGCTGGCGGCGGCTACCGACGGGCCCGGCGCTTCTGCAGCCAGATCACCACCCGGAAGACGATGTATAGCAGCGCCACCGCGGCATGCGAGGCAATGATCAGCAACCGGTGGCCGAACAGGTTGGGAAAGCCGGCATACATGACGACCTCAGTCGCCGCGCAGATGAACCAGATCACCGGGCCCCAGGAGGCGAGCATCCAGAGGCCGGCGGCGGCGAAGGGAAAGAAGACGGCGAGCATCACCGCCGCCACCTGCCAGTGCACCGGCATCAGGTCGAAGCGCCACAGCGGGCCAGGATAGAAGCCGATCAGCCGGATCCAGTAGAGGATGCCGAACAGCAGGCAGTAGCCGGCGACGACGCGTTGGAACCAGGCGAAGATGATTTCGGTGGTCGAGGGCTGCAGCACGACGCGCCTGGAGGTGACCTCGCTCACAGGTCGAGCTCCCGGTCGCCGAGCCGCACGAAATAGGCGTCGACGTCCGCTGCCCGTACCGCATCGAGGCTTTCCGGGAGCCATTGCGGTTTCGAGCCCTTGTCGATGATGGCGGCGCGGATGCCCTCGTAAAAATCGTGGCCCGCCAACATCCGATTGAGGATGCGGAATTCCATCTTCATGCACTCGTCCATCGACAGCGTCAGCCCGGCGCCGATCTGTCGCCAGGCGACGTGCAGGCTGGTCGGCGAGCGCGTCCTGATCGTCGCCAGCGTCTTTGCGGCGAACTCGTCGGCAGGCGCCGCCCGCTCCAGGCTGGCGATGATATCCGACAGAGACGGCTGTGCGAAATGGCGGGAGATCGCCTCCAGCACCGGCCGGTCGGTCTCGCGCTTTGCCGGGACGAAAAAGCCGCGCAGCACCGTTTCCGGATCGCCGGTCGCGCAGAGCCGATCGAGAAAACCCGACTGGTCCTCGGCCTTGATGGTGTGGGTGGCCAGGCCCGACCACAGCGCATCGCCATGGCGGATGCGGTTTCCGGTCAGCGCCAGATACATGCCGAAGCTGCCGCCGAGGTCGGGCAAAAGGTGGCTGGCGCCGACATCGGGGAAAAAGCCGATGCCGACTTCCGGCATCGCGAACTGGGCGTTCTCGGTCATCACGCGCTGCGAACCATGGAACGAGATGCCGACGCCGCCGCCCATGACGATGCCGTCGATCAGCGCGACATAGGGCTTTTTGAACCGGTTGATGCGGGCATTCAGCCGGTATTCGTCGGCGAAAAACTCGACCGGGGGCTGTCCGGCCCGGCCCGCTTCGTAGATGTGCAGGATATCGCCGCCGGCGGAGAACGCCCTGCCCTCGGCCTTGACGATGACGACATCGACACCGTCATCGCGCTCCCAGGCGCGCAACGCCTTGTCGAGCGCCTTGACCATGCGATGGGTGACGGCATTGAGCGCCTGCGGCCGCGTCAGCGTGACGACGCCGGCCCTGCCCAACCGTTCGAAGCGAATCTCGTCGCCTCCATCAAAATCCATCGCCAGAGAATCCCTCCCCCGCTTGTGCGGGTCTGAAGTGCTAAGCGGCGACTGGACGAACGTCAATTGTCGGATGCCGCGATAGCTGGCTTCGCATGGTCCGAATCGCGGTGTCGTTTGCGACCAGCGCGCTACCACTCGAACGGGATCAAAGCCTTGGTCCGTCTCGCATAGTCGGGGAATTCTTCGGGAAACTGCCCTGCCAGAAGCCTGTCTTCCGCGCCGACGCGCCAGAGGAAGATCGCGCCCAGCAGGACCAGCAGAAAAACGAAGCCGCCGCCCACCACGATCTCCGAACCAAAGCATGCGACCAGGCCGCCAGTGTACATGGGATGGCGCACGAAGCGGTACGGGCCCGAGGTCACGAGTTCATGTCCTTGCTTGGACGAAACGATCTGGCTCCAATTGCCGCCAAGGCTTTGTCGTGCCCAGACCAGGAAGGCCATCCCGGCAACCGTTACGACGACACCGATGCTGCTCAAGACGGCGTTTACAGGGGCGAAGTTGACGAACCGGAATATCGACAGACGCGGCAGCAGGAAAGCAGCAATCATGGCGACCATCAGGCCCAGGCGCTGCGGCATGTGCTGCTCGGTATCGCGTTTCGCGCCGAACGCCGAGACAGTCAGATAGACGATCAGCAGGATCCAGGCGGCGTATACGAGCCAGATGAAGGCCATAGGGTTCATGGCGTTGCTCCTTCTTCGCCCCCGATTTGACGCCCCAGGGAAGTTGGGGCTGATGCGAAGCCCCAGCGGGCTAGATGTGAGTGCGGCGCTCGGGCGCGTCAATGCCGGCGGCGCAAGCGCGGCGTCTTGGCGGCCGGCCTTGCCCGGTGCTAAAAAGTGGCCGCCTCGAACCGGACGGCAAGCCATGCTTGGGTTTTCGCGCTTTGTGCTTGCGATGATCGGCCTGACGGCCGCGCTGTCGATTGTTCGGCCCGCAGACGCGGCAGGCACGGCAGAGCTCTACCAGACGCAGACCATCGTCACCGGCCAGGGCGAAGTGAACCGCCAGATCGGCTTCAGGGACTGCCTGGACCGGGTGCTGGTCAGGGTTTCCGGCGATCAGCGCCTGCCGCAGAAGCCGGAAATGCTGGCTCTGCGCGACAAGGCCGGCGATTTCGTCGACTCTTTCCGCTACCGCGACCGGCTGGAAGGCATTCCGGTGCATGACGAGCAAGGCACGCATGACCGGCCGCACGACCTCACCTGCCTCTACAAACCGGAGGTGATCGACAAGCTGCTCACTCAGCTGGGTAGCAAGCCTTGGCTTGGCGAGCGGTCGCGGCTCGCCGTATTCCTCGCTACCGAACAAGGTGCCAAGCGTTTCGTGCTGACGGCCGACGATCCGCGTGCGCAGGCGATGCGGGAATCCTTCGTCAATGCCACCGGACCGCTCCTGATGCACATCGTCTTTCCGCCGGCAGTGCTGCTTTCCAGCACAGACGAAAAGGCGCTGCGTGCCGCTGACATCACCATGCTCGACCAACTCGCAAAAAAGGCCGGAGCCGACCGGGCGTTGGCCGGCAGCATCGTGTGGAGCGACAAGGAACTGGGCTGGATCGCCGATTGGCGGCTGGCCATGGAAGGCAAGACCTATGCCTGGCAAGTGCGCGGCGTAAGTTTTGACGAGGCATTCCGCGTTGCCACGCGCGGAGCCGCGCAGGTGCTGTCGGGGAACGGGCAGCCCGATTGAAGCCTGGCACAATCGTGTCGCATTGGTCAGCGGCGGAGGTGCGTGGTAAAAAGCCGGCCAAACGAGAGTTTGGCGATGAACAGATTCACCCCCGCAAAGCCTGCCGGCGCGCGCAGCGTCGACGAGATCACCGGCAGCCGCCGCTTGCGGCGCATGCGCAAGGCCGACTGGTCGCGCCGGCTGGTGCAGGAGAACCGACTTTCGGTCGACGATCTGATCTGGCCGATCTTCGTCGTCGACGGCAGGAATGTGCGCGAGCCGATCGCCGCCATGCCCGGCGTGTTCCGCCTGTCGCTCGACCATGCGGTCAAGGAGGCCGAACGTGCGGCGAAGCTTGGCATTCCGGCGATCGCCACCTTCCCCAATGTCGAACTTTCCCTGCGCGACCAGACCGGCTCGCACATTCTCGATCCCGAAAACATCGTCAACCGCGCCACTCGCGCCATCAAGCATGCGGTGCCGGAGATCGGCCTCATCACCGACGCCGCGCTCGACCCGTTCACCAGCCACGGCCATGACGGCATCCTGCGCGACGGCATCATCGTCAATGACGAGACGGTGGAACAGGTCACCGCCGCAGCCGTCATCCAGGCTGCCGCCGGCGCCGACATCATCGCGCCTTCCGACATGATGGACGGCCGCATCGGCGCCATCCGCGACGCGCTCGACGCCAACGGTTTCCAGGACGTGGCGATCATGTCCTATGCGACGAAATTCGCCTCCGCCTTCTACGGCCCCTATCGCGAAGCGGTCGGCACCGCCGGACTGCTCAAGGGCGACAAGAAGACCTACTATATCGATCATGCCAATTCCGACGAAGCGGTACGCGAGGCGGTACAGGACCTCGCCGAAGGCGCCGACATGCTGATGGTCAAGCCCGGCCTGCCCTATCTCGACATCATCCGCCGGCTGAAGGACGAGCTTCAGATGCCGACCTTCGCCTATCAGGTGTCTGGCGAATATTCGATGATCAAGGCCGCGGCCGCCAATGGCTGGATCGACGGCGAAAAGGCGATGCTTGAGAGCCTGCTTGCCTTCAAGCGCGCCGGCTGCGACGGCATCCTCACCTATTTCGCGCCGCAAGTGGCGGCGATGCTGAAGGGGTAGTCCCTTCCGGTCGCGCCAACCGGCTGGCCGACCGCGATGTCTCGATCCAAGACCCGATCGTCACTGCACGAGCGACCGCTTCCCGCAGCGGCTGATCGCATCCCATAAAAACCGCTTGCATTTCGCAATCGGTGCGATTAGAAACTAACTGCTTGCAGATCACAACTGGTTATGGAGGAGGCTTTCATGTCCAAGCTTCGTGTCAATGCTTTCACCCTGTCGCTCGACGGCTATGGCGCCGGGCCTGATCAGAACCTGACCAACCCGCTCGGCGTCGGCGGGGAGGCCCTGCACAAATGGATGATCGGCACCCGAACCTTCCGCAAGATGACCGGCAAAGACGGCGGCACCACGGACACGGACGAAGCTTTCACGGTGCGCAGCTTCGAGAATGTCGGCGCCTGGATCCTCGGCCGCAACATGTTCGGGCCGATCCGCGGCGAATGGCCGGATGACAGTTGGAAGGGCTGGTGGGGCGATAACCCACCCTACCATGTGCCGGTTTTCGTGCTGACCCACCACAGGCGCGAACCAATCGTCATGGAGGGTGGCACGACGTTCTATTTCGTCACTGACGGCATCCACGCGGCGCTCGAACAGGCGAAAGCGGCGGCTGACGGCAAGGATGTGCGGGTAGGCGGCGGCGTCTCCACCATCCGGCAATATCTCCAGGAGAAACTCATCGACGAGATGCACCTGGCGGTCTCACCGATGCTGCTCGGTTCCGGCGAGAACCTCTTCGCCGGCCTCGATATGCTCAAGCTGGGCTATGGGTGCACTGAGCAGGTGGCGACGACGCTTGCCACACATGTCATCGTCAAGCGCGCTTAGGTCTTGTAAGGCTCCCCCTTCTCCCCCTGTGGGAGAAGGTGGCCGAGCGAAGCTCGGTCGGATGAGGATGCTCCAGCTTGGCATCACCCATCGTCCAGAGGGGAGGCACAATGACAGGATTGTCAGCGCCGCGTTTCTTCCAACACCCCTCATCCGTCTCGGCGCTGCGCGCCGATCCACCTTCTCCCACAAGGGGAGAAGGGAGCGCGCGCCTCAATACTTCTCCGGCACGTAAAGTTCGCGCGGCAGCGTCTGGCGCTCATATTCGGGATTGAAGACGCGTTCTGGCAGCGTGATCTCCTCGTGCGGCACCTCCTCGTAAGGCACCTGCTGCAAGAGATGGTCGATGCAGTTCAGCCGCGCCCGCTTCTTGTCGTTGCCCTCGACGATGAACCAGGGCGCTTCCGGGATGTTGGTGCGGGCAAAGGTCTCTTCCTTGGCTTTTGTGTACTGTTCCCAGCGCACGCGCGACTGCAGATCCATGGGCGACAGCTTCCACTGCTTCATCGGATCGTGGATGCGCATCAGGAAGCGCATCTGCTGTTCCTCGTCGGTGATGGAGAACCAGTATTTCACCAGCGTGATGCCGGAACGCACCAGCATGCGCTCGAACTCCGGCACGTCGCGGAAGAATTCCTCTACCTGGTCCGACCCGGCGAAACCCATCACCCGCTCGACGCCGGAGCGGTTGTACCAGGAGCGGTCGAACAGCACGATTTCACCGCCGGCCGGCAGATGCGGGACATAACGCTGGAAATACCATTGCGATTTCTCGCGCTCGGTCGGCGCCGGAAGTGCGACGACGCGGCAGATGCGCGGGTTGAGCCGCTGGGTGATGCGCTTGATGACGCCGCCCTTGCCTGCGGAATCGCGGCCCTCGAAGACCACCACGACCTTCTTCTTGTGATAGGCCACCCAGGACTGCAGCTTGATCAGTTCGGACTGCAGGCTGATCAGGTCGCGAAAATACTGCATGCGATCGATCGATGGCGGATGCGCGTTCTTGTAGATCTTGGCGATCTCCATCGACAGCGCGGGCTCCGACATTTCGAGCTCATAGTCCTCGTCGAGCGTGTCGGCGAGCTCCGCTTCAAGCCAGTCCTTGGCGGGAGAATTCTGTTTTAGCTCGGTCATTTTGCGCTGCTCCGCTTGCAAGCCCTGTCGGGTCATTTCCGGCGCCTCGAGCCCTGCCCGCGGCTGGAATGGAAACACCTTGAGCCGACTTCAATATAGGCCGGCAATGACGGTTTTATTGCAGTGACCCGGTGCGCCGTCCGTCAAGCCAATCGGTGAGATTGTAATCGGCCAGGTCCAGCGGAGGGGCGACAAGCGGCGGGAATTGTCCTACAAATGCGACGAGCTCACCCGAGCCCGCTTCTCAATCAAATCGCGAGGACCTGACATGGAATACCGCACCCTCGGCCGTTCCGGCTTGAAAGTTTCGACGCTGACCATGGGCACCATGACCTTCGGTGGCGCCGGCGCATTCGCGGCGGTCGGCAAGACCGATCTCGCGGAAGCAAAGCGAATGATCGACATGTGCATCGATGCCGGCATCAACCTCATCGACACCGCTAATGTCTATTCGAACGGAATTTCGGAAGAGATCATCGGCGAGGCGCTCGGCGGCAAGCGCAAGGCCGATGTGCTGATCGCCTCCAAGGCGCGCATGCGCATCGGCAACGGCCCCAACGACGAAGGCCTGTCGCGCCATCACCTGATCCGCGAATGCGAGAGGAGCCTGAAGCGGCTCAAGACCGATGTCATCGACATCTACTTCCTGCATGAGTGGGACGGTGTGACGCCGCTGGAGGAGACCATGGCCGCCCTCGACACCTTGGTCGGCCAGGGCAAGGTCCGCTATGTCGGCTGTTCCAATTATTCCGGCTGGCAGGTGATGAAGGGGCTCGGCATCAGCGACAGAAGCCACCAGCCGCGCTTCGTCACCCAGCAGATCCACTACACGCTGGAAGCGCGCGAGGCTGAGTACGAACTGCTGCCGATCTCTGTCGACCAGGGCCTCGGCGTTCTGGTGTGGAGTCCGCTGGCCGGCGGATTGCTGTCCGGCAAGTACCATCGCGACAGCCCCACCGCCCGCCAGGTCGGCGGCTGGTCGGAACCGCCGATCCGCGACGAGGACCGGCTGTGGCGGATCGTCGACGTGCTCACTGAGATCGGCAAGGCGCGTGGCGTGTCGGCGGCGCAGATCGCGCTCGCCTGGCTGCTCGGCAGGCCGGCCGTCGCCTCGCTGGTGATCGGCGCCCGCAACGAAACCCAGCTCAAGGACAACATTGCCGCCGCCAGCCTGACGCTGTCCTTTGACGAGCGCCAGCGCCTCGACGCCGTCAGCAGGCCACCGGTGCTCTATCCCTACTGGCACCAGCAATTCACGGCCAAGGAGCGCTTCGGCGCGGCCGATCTGGTTCTCGACCGCAGCGGCCTCTGACAAGGCCACGTGGTGAGCCTCGTCTAGCTCGAGATAAAACGCCAAACGTCGGGATCGGGCTCGACCTGGCCGCTGAGCACGAAATATTTGTAGAGCACGAGCAGGGAAATCGCCTGCTCGTCCCGCTCGTTGCAGAACTTGCGGCAATACGCGTTGGCTGCGCCAATGATGCGCTCGGCCTCGGCCGGGTGCCGCTCGAAATGGCGCACCTTGTCGGCAAGGTCGGCAAAGTCCGACTCGAGCGGCACATAGTGGACGTTGGCCTCGATCTGCCCTTCAGTGAACCAGGTCTCGTATGTCGGCGGCGGCATCAGGCACAGCGAGTTCGAACTCATGATCCATTTGAGGTTGGTCGCCACGTCGTTGCCTTCGAGCGAAACGATGTAGCGGTAGTGCCGCTGCTGCTCGATGGTGAGGTAGGGCTTGCGATATTGTTCCGCCGCTGTCCGTTTGGGTGTGCCGACGTCGCAGAAAGACAGGTTGCGCGTGGCCTCGAGAAACACGGTCCGTATCGGATTGTTGAGCTCGCCGCGCCAGACCAGGGCCGGACGCTTGTCCGCGAAATGCATCCTGTCGGCCGGCATGTGGAAGTGACGGAACTTGTCGAGCTTCATCAGGACGGCATTGCTGTTGTCGTGGTTGATCGGTCGATCCTTCACGACCGCCGGCATCCTGGGCACGTTGATGACGTCGCCGAATTCCACATCGATGAGCAATCCGGGATCGAAGTAGCGCGCAAACTCCTTCAGGTCGTAGTAGTACATGCTCGGCGAAAACGGCAGTCGGCTGACAGGCACCGCAGCCGGGCTCGGCACGAAGGCGTGCTGCAGCCTGTTGTAGTACTTCAGCCGCTCGCGGACCGTGGCGTCCGAGAGCCTGACCTGGTCAAGCCAGCCGGTGAGCCTGCGACGGAACAGTGCCTGCGGCACGATATCGCGCGCGGCATTGCGTGCGTAATAGAACACCTTTACCGCGTTGCGCAGAGCTGTGGCCATCGGTCACTTTGATCAAAACAAAAAGGGCGGCTCCCACAAATCTCGGCCCCCCGGTTCTCTCCTACACCATTGTGCCACGCATCTTGCAAGCCCGGAACCGTGCAGGAGCAAACTGCCGGCACCATCGCTTCAGCTGTTGTGTTTGCCGACCAATGCTCCTAGGCAGGGTCAGGAGCCTCCGGGCATACGAAAGGGAACCGATATGGCGCGAGCACCGAATTACGGACAGGAACGCAAGGAGCGTGACCGCCAGAAGGCCGCCAAGAAGGCTGAAAAGCTGGCGGCCAAGGTCGCGGCAAAGGAACGCGATAAGCCTGAGGACCGGACCAGCGTTGAAGCCGAGGCGGAAACCGCAGAGTAGCAAAGCATCCGAGTGGGGATGCCGCTCAAGATTCAGCTGTGTTCAGGCCGGCGCCTTGTCGCTGACGAAGACGTTCACTTCGCGCGCAGCGGCAATGAAGGCGCGCCTTGCGTTCATGGCCGGCTTGTCGCCGGCCAGCGCATCATGACAGGCCTGCAGCGCTTCGCGATGCTTGGGACTGCGCTTGCCCGGCCAGTTGTTGAGCAGATAATCGGAAGCCTCACGCGCCGAACGCAAGAGCTGATTGGGTCCGGCCGCGGCCGACTTGACGGTCACGGGTGTTTCAAATCGGTTGTTTTCCATCGCCGCTCTTACGCCATCGGCGGCGGCGAAGCGAGACCGAAAGTGCGTTTGATCGTCGGGTGCCGGCTTTTCACGCGGCGACGACGGCGAAGCCCCTGGCGCGCAGGCCACGCCGGTCGTTGTGAAGCGATGTCACCAGCCGGTCGCGGCTGCCGATGATGTGAGCCGAGAGCAGCCGCGCCGCCTCATCCGCGTCGCCGGCGCGCACCGCCGCCAGGATAACATGGTGCTCCGTCCAGGCACGGCCGAGGGCGGCCTCGTCGCGAACCTCCAGCCAGCGCGCGCGCGACAGCCGCGTCATGGCATCGCGTACCGCCCGGAATAGGAAGTCGTTGCCCGACAGGCGCGAGAGCTCGATATGGAAATCCATGCCGACACGGTGCCATTCCTCGCGCGGGGTGCCGGCATCGCAGGAGTCCAGCATCGCCTCGATGTCGTCGATGACGCTTTTGTCGCTTAGCGTGCAGGTCAGCCGCACCGCGGCGACCTCGACCGCTTCGCGGTAGACCGCGATCTGCTCCAGCTCGGCCAGATTGATCGGTGAGACCGTCCAGCCGCGCCCATCACGGCAGATCAGGCCCTCGGTCTCGAGCCGCAGCAATGCCGCCCTGACCGGCGTGCGCGAGGCGCCGAAGCGGCTTTCGATCCAGCGCTCGGTCAGGCGCTCGCCGGGACCGATCTCGAGGCCGAGGATCATCTCGCGAAGCTGTTTTTCCACGCTCTGCATCTGCGACATGGTGGTTCCGTTCGTATCGGCCGCATTGACAGCGACAGGGCTGAGGTAGAAGACGAATACCAGCTTGGTATCCCAAAACGGTATCCGCAACAATCCCCGGTATGGGTAGGCAGGGCATGGAACAGGACGGCACCGAACAAAGCACCTACAACGTCCACTGGCGGCGCAATCTCGCCGTCTGCTTTGCAGGTTCGTTCAGCACGCTCATCGCCATGACCCTGCTCTTGCCTTTCCTGCCGCTCTACGTCGAGCAGCTGGGCGCCGAAGGCCATGCAGCGATCGTGCAATGGTCGGGGATCGCCTATGGCGCGACCTTCCTTGCCGCCGCGCTCGTTGCGCCGCTGTGGGGACGGCTCGGCGACCGCTACGGCCGCAAACTGATGCTGGTGCGGGCCAGCTTCGGCATGGCCATCTGCATGTCGCTGACCGGCATGGTCGAGACGGTCTGGCAACTGGTGCTGCTGCGCCTGCTGATCGGCTTTGCCGGCGGCTATTCCTCGGGCTCGACCATCCTGGTTGCCATGCAGACGCCGAAGGATCGCTCCGGCTGGGCGCTCGGCGTGATGTCGTCCGGCATCACCGCAGGCGGCCTGGTCGGCCCGCTGCTCGGTGGCGCGCTGCCGCCGCTGATCGGCATCCGCGCCACCTTCCTGTTGTCGGGCGGCGTCATTTTCCTCGCCTTCCTGGCGACGACCTTTCTCATCAAGGAGAACCCTCGCCCGCCGGCCGCCAAGACGGCAGCGAAACCGCAGAGCGGCTGGTCGCAGATCCCCGACAAGCGTCCCGTCGTCGCCATGCTGGCGACCGGCATGCTGCTCGCCTTCGCCACCATGTCGATCGAGCCGATCATCACCGTCTATGTGCAGCAGCTGATCGAGGATCAGAGCCGGGTGACGATGGTCGCCGGCGTCGTCATGTCTGCAGCAGCACTCGGCGCCATCCTGTCGGCCTCGTGGATGGGCAAGCTTGCCGACCGCATCGGCCATTGGAATGTCGTCGTTGCAGCACTTTCTGTCTCGGCCCTGCTGCTCATTCCGCAGGCCTTCGTCACCGAGGGCTGGCAACTCATCGGCCTGCGCTTCCTGATGGGGCTGGCGCTGGGCGGCCTGCTGCCCTGCATCACCAGCGTCATCCGCCACAATGTTCCCGATGGCGTCGGCGGCAACGTGCTGGGTTTGTCGATCTCGGCGCAATATGTCGGCCAGGTCGCCGGACCGCTGCTCGGCGGCTTCGCCGGCGGCCATTTCGGCATGCGCTCGGTGTTTCTCGGTACGTCGGTGCTGATGGCAGGCGGCGCGGCCTACAACTGGATTGTCCAGTCGCGCCGCACGCGCAACATGCTGGCGCAAGCCGGCAAATCCTGACGCTGTTTCGGTGTCCCGGTTTGACTGGCAGCCGTCACCTATTGCGGATAAACCCGCCCCATGAACGGAAGGCTGAAAGACTGGGCACGCACGATCAAGCGAGACGTGCACGCGATCTACCTCGCAGCCGGCGATCCCCGCACCCCGTGGTATGCGAAGGCGCTGGCGCTGTGTGTCGCCGGATATGCGTTGTCACCAATAGACCTGATTCCCGACTTCATACCGGTGCTGGGATATCTCGATGACGCGATCATTGTGCCGCTCGGCATTCTGGCCGTGCTGAAAATGATCCCGCCAGAAGTCATGGCAGAACATCGAGCCGCCGCCGCGCTTGCAGCACAGCGCCCGGTTAATCGAACCGCCGGCGTCGTGATTGCCTGCATCTGGGGAGCATTCGCCGCATTGGCAGCGTGGCTCGGCTATCGCTACTTCACCGACTGAGTTCAGCGACACTATCAACATCCACGCTTCGCAACACCGCATTCGTCGTTTGACAATTCACGGAGGCATCATGGACACACCTGAACAACCGGCAGGCTACAGCCGCCTCCTTGTGCTGGCCGGTGGCCTTTGCGGCGCGGCGGGGGTGGCGTTGTCAGCCGCTGCCGCGCATTTGGGCGGCGCCTTCGTGAGCACCGCCGCGTCCTTCCTTTTGATGCATGCGCCGGTCTTTCTCGCCGTCGGCCTTGTCGGCGCAGGCCGGGTGCTGCGGATCGCAAGCCTTATCCTGCTTGTCGGGCTGGTGCTTTTCTGCGGTGATCTTCTCGCCCGCGATTTCATGGGTTCGCGGCTGTTTCCGATGTCGGCGCCGATCGGCGGCACCTTGCTCATCGCCGGCTGGCTGGCGATCGCCGGCTCGGCGCTGCTGCGCCCTCGCCCCTGAAATTGCCTGGGGCGCGAAAAGCTCAATCCTGCCGGCGTTCGCGCCTGGCCAGCAATTCGCGGTCACGCGCGGCCGGTCCTGTCAGTCGCCGCCGCTCAGGCCGGTCGGAAGCCGGCGAGATGCCCCAATAATTGCGATAGATGTCCTCGAACAGATGGCTGATCGGGTGCATGGCTTGGTCTCCTTTCTTGACTTGAATCGATCCAATCAACGGTCGCGAAAACGGCAGCCTGTTTAGCCGCGCTTGCGTTCCACGAGGATTCGCAGGTCGCGCTTCCAGGCGCTGGTAGTGCCACGGCGCTTTTCGGTCCTGGCGATCAAGGCGAGGCCCCAATCGTTGCGGTAGATGTCTTCGAACAGGTAATTGACGGGATGCATGGCACCCTCCTCTCGGTTGGCCCAATCAATGCGATTGGATCGATTCAAAAATAGGCCTCGGCACGCCAATGTCAAGCAAAAATTTGAATCGATCCAACGAAAGTGCTAAGTGGGGTCCGGAGGCAGCAAAAATGGCATCACTCGTCACAGGCAACCCAAGACCGGTCCGGCTGGCCGACATAGCCAAGGCCGCGGGCGTATCGCACGGCACGGCGTCCAATGTCTTCAGTCGTCCCGAGATCGTGCGCGAGGAAGTGCGCGAGCGGGTCAAGGCCGTGGCGGAATCGATGGGCTATGCCGGCCCCGATCCCAAGGGCCGGTTGCTGCGCGCCGGCAAGGTCAATGCGATCGGCGTCGCCTCGACCGAGCCCCTCTCCTACTTCTTTGACGACCCGTTCGCGCGCGTCATGATGGCCGGCATCTCCGAGGCCTGCGATGCCACCGGTGCTGGAATTGCACTTGTGTCGGCAGGCAACCAGGAGAAGCTTGCCTGGAATATCCAAAGCGCGCTGGTCGACGGTTTTGTTCTGTTTTGCATCGACGGCGGCACCCGCCTGGTCGAGCTGACGCGCGAGCGCAAGCTGCCTTTCGTCGCGCTCGAGCTCGGCTTCGAGGACGACACGGTTTCGGCGATCGGCGTCGACAATGTCGCCGGCGCCCGCCTTGCGGCGCGCCATCTCTGCGAGCTTGGCCACCACCGTTTCGCCGTGCTGTCGCTGCAGTTCGCCGATGACAGAACCGGTCTTGTTTC
The DNA here is from genome assembly GCF_044778005.1 of Mesorhizobium sp. IMUNJ 23033. Classification (NCBI taxonomy): domain Bacteria; kingdom Pseudomonadati; phylum Pseudomonadota; class Alphaproteobacteria; order Hyphomicrobiales; family Phyllobacteriaceae; genus Mesorhizobium; species Mesorhizobium sp. IMUNJ 23033. The sequence goes on along the minus strand of NZ_JBJACT010000007.1, from coordinate 116,930 downwards.
GGCCGAGCAAGTCGAGGCCGCGGTCTATACCGGAACCCGCGACCGCCTCACCGGCTATTTCGAGGAACTCTCACGCTTCGGCGTCGATACCGCCAAGGTACCGGTCTACGAGACCGAAAACGAAGAAGCCAGCACCAGGGCTGGCCTCGAAACGATTTTCGCCGGCGCCGAGCCACCCACCGCCATACTGGCGATGTCGGACCGGATCGCCATGGTCGCGATCGAATGGCTGACCGAGCGCGCCATGAAGGTTCCCGGCGATGTCTCCATCGTCGGCTTCGACGGCGTGCCGGATGGCGCGCTGTGCGATCCTCCGCTGACCACCATCGCCCAACCCATCACCGAGATCGGCCGCCGGGCAGCGCGCATGATCCTCGATTTCGACGGCGCGGTGCGGCGCGAGACGCTCGATGTCGAGCTGGTCGTCAGGGCGTCGTCCGGACCTCCGCCCTCAGGCAGCTGAACCTGCTCCCTGCTTTCAACGATTGACCACCGTTGCCGGCTGGGCGCCGAAGGCGGTGCGTGCGGGTGCTGTCTCGCTGCGAACAGGCTTCTTGCCTGACGAGCCGATGCCCGAAAGCCATTCGAGATAGAAGGCAAGCGCGAATTGCATGGCTATGCCGGCCGCGATCAGCAGGGTGTCATAGGCAAGGCCGCCAGGATTGATCAGCTTCATCACCTGCGCCACCATGGCGATCACCGTGCCGGCGATAAAGACCGGCAGCGACCGTTTGCCGAGTATGGCCAGCGGATGGTCGGGCGCGGTGCGGAACAGATTCGAGACGGCCGGAATGGCCACGATCAGGTAGCTAACCGCAAGGATGTGCAGCAGCCGCGGCAGCGACAGGAACGTCTTGTCGAAACCGCTCAGCACCACCGGCAGGTCCAGCCACGACACGTGCCCCCAAAGCGGGCTGTGCACCCAGATGAGCGCCCCGGCGACATAGGTTGCGGCAACGCCGACCAGCCAGCGATTGACCGGAATTGTGCCGCCGCGCCTGACATGCAGCATGACCGCCAGGCCGATATTGAACAGGAACTGCCAGGACAGCGGATTGAGGAACCAGAAGCCGGGCTCGGGATAGTTGGGCGGGGCGATCTGGTAGATGCCTGCAAGCAGCCACAGCGCTCCGGACACGGCGAGCGCCGCCAGCGGCCGGTAGCTGACGAAGAGCAGGAACAGCGGCGCCAGCAACAGCAGCACCGCATAAACCGGCAGGATGTTGTTGTAGCCGAGCTGATGGCCGAGCGTGACGATGCCGACCAGCACTTCCGGCGTGTTCTTCATCAGCGGCTCGATGTTGATCAGCTTCAGCAGATCCGGGCGCTTGGCAAACACCGCCGCCGCGCAGAACATGGCCATCACCACCATCGTCGTAACGATATGGGCGGTATAGAGGACACCTGCACGGCGCCACATCTTGAGCGTCGCGAGCAGCCGGCCTCCCGGCTGGAATTTGCCGCCATAGGCAAGAGCGACGGACATGCCGGAAATCAGCACGAAGGCTTCCGCCGCGTCCGAAAAGCCGAGATTCTTGTAGGTCAGGGTTTCAAAGACGGTGCCCGGCACATGGTCGATGAAAATGGTGAGCAGCGCGAGAGCGCGAAACACATCGATGCGCGTGTCGCGCTCCGGGATACGCACACTGCGATCCGGCGAAATCTGGGTGGTCATCGACAAAAGGCCTCAAAGGGAGAGCAGAGGATGCTCTCGTTGTTCACACCAGCAATGCGACCGCCCGGCGCATCGCTTCGATTCCTCCCGCAGGAGCATATCCGCGAAGAAACGGACTGAAATGCGCCCGGTTCAATCAACTTTCGCGGAGCAAGAAAATATTCCGTTTTGAAGCCGGCAAACCAACAAAACGGCCATGGAATCAATAGGATATAAGCATGCCTGAATATACCGACGAGAACGGCTTCCTGCACCGCGATCTGGCCTTCCCCTACCGCATCTTCAGGCCAGCACACGCAAGCGGCGAATGCCTGTTCCTGCTGCATGGTTCCGGCGTCGACGAGACGACATTGATGCCCTTGGCGAGGCAGATCGCACCCAAGGCTACGCTTGTCGCAGCGCGTGGCCGCATCGCCCAGGAGGACGGTTTCCGCTGGTTCGCTCGGATCACGCCGACCCGCTTCGAACAGGAAAGCATACTGACCGAAACGGCCGCCTTCGCCGCGTTCGTGGCAGAGGCGGCGAAGCGCCATACGTTCGATCTCGCGCGGGCGACTTTCTTCGGCTATTCAAATGGCGCCAATCTGGTTTCGAGCCTGATGCTGCTGCATCCCGGGCTTGTCGAGCGGGCAGCATTGCTCAGGCCGATGCCGGTCCTGGACGAGGTGCCTGCGACCGACCTGACCGGCACGAAGGCACTGATCATCGCCGGCGCCGTAGACCTCACCTACGCGCCTTTCGCGCCGGCGCTGGTCACGCTGCTCAGCCAACACGGCGCTGAGGTCGATGCGCGGATCGTTTCATCAGGTCATGAATTCGGCGATGCGGACGCCGCAATCGTCAGGCAATGGATGGGCGGCAGGACAATCGCGGTCTCGCCGGCAAGCTAGCGGTCCGGGATCTATCCCTGCCCCATCCTGTTCCAGGCATCGAGCCCGGCGATCTTGTAGGCTTCGGCCAGCGTCGGATAGTTAAAGGTGTTGTTGACGAAGAAGTCGACGGTGCCGCCGAGATTGATCACCGCCTGGCCGATATGGATCAGTTCGGTCGCGCCCTCGCCGACGATATGGGCGCCGAGCAGCCGACGCGTTTCGACCGAGAACAGAAGTTTCAGGAAGCCGGTGTTGACGCCCATGATGTGGCCGCGCGAGGTCTCGCGAAAACGCGCCACGCCGACCTCGTAGGCGGCGCCGCTCTCGCGCACCTGCTCCTCGGACTGGCCGACGGTGGAGATCTCCGGCACGGCGTAGATGCCATAGGGAAAGGTTTCGGGCGGCGGCGGCAGCGCCACACCGAAGGCATGGCAGGCGGCCACCCTGCCCTGCTCCATCGAGGTCGAGGCAAGGCTCGGGAAGCCGATGACGTCGCCGGTGGCATAGATGTTCGGCGCACTGGTCTGGAAGGTTTCCGGATCGACCTTGATGCGGCCTCTGGAGTCGGCCTCGATGCCGACCACATCCAGCCCGAGGCTGCCGAGATTGCCGCTGCGGCCGGCGGCATAAAGTACGATCTCTGAGCGGATGGTGCGGCCGTCGGCAAGCGTTACTTCGGCATAGTCGGGCTTCGAGGCGATTTCCTTGACCGTGCTGCCCAACCGGATGGTCATGCCGCGGTCGCGCATCTGATGGATGAAATCGTCGACGATTTCGCGGTCGACGAAATCGAGGATGGTGTTGCGCGGCTCGACCAGCGTTACCGGAACGTCGAGCGCCGAAAAGATCGTCGCATATTCGACACCGATGACGCCGGCCCCGATCACCGTCAGCGTGCGCGGCAATCGGCCGAGTTCCAGCATTTCGTCACTGTCGAAGATGCGGGTCTGGTCGAAGGGCACGTCGCGCGGCCGGTGCGGCCTCGTGCCGACCGCGATCAGCGCATTGGCGAAGCCGACCTCGCTGTAGTCGCCATTGTCGCTCGTCGGGCTGACCTTGTTGGGGCCGAGGAATTTCGCCGTGGCGCGCACGCTCTTGACCGCGTTGCGCATGAACTGGTGCTGCAGCACCTCGACCTCGTGGTCGAGCGTCTTGTGCAGGCGCTCGACCAGATCGCCGATGGAAATGTCCTGCTTGACCCGGTAGCCGCGGCCGTAGAAGCCGCGTTCGCGCCAGCCGGACAGGTTGAGCACGGTCTCGCGCAGCGTCTTCGACGGGATGGTGCCGGTGTGCACGGAGACGCCGCCGAGGCGCCGGCCCCTGTCGACCACTAGGACCGATTTGCCGAGCTTGGCCGACTGCACGGCAGCACGGCGCCCGGAAGGGCCGCTGCCGATGACCAGCATGTCGTAATCCATATTGCCCCGTCCCTCGTCTCCCCTGCGCTTTGTTGCGCCGCAGCAAGCTAATGCCATCCGCGCGGCAAATTCAACCGATTCGAAGGGCGTTGGCGTAGCCGCCGGGCTAAAGGCGCCGATCTTGATTCCGCAGCAGGCCTTCACCATTTCATCAGCAGTGCGCCCACACCCTATTGTGGGCCAGGTTACGAGGATATGACATGAACGCGCGCGTTCTCGACGGCGAAATCATCACCAGCAGGCTCGACGATGTCAGGGCCTATGACGGCGTGCGCACGCGGCGCATCCTGGCCTTCATCATCGACTATTGCATTGTCGCGCTGCTCACCATCCCCTTCGCGATCCTGGTGCTCCTGCTTGGGCTGCTGACGCTCGGCCTTGGCTGGATGCTGTTTTCCGTCCTCGTGCCGGCGGTCGCCATCCTCTACATCTGGAACACGCTGGGCAGCCGCGATCAGGCCACGACCGGCATGAAGATGATGGGCATCCGGCTCGATCGCCTCGACGGCACCCGCATCGACGGGCTGACCGCCGTCGTGCATTCGGTGCTGTTCTGGGCCGCCAACGTCATCCTGACACCGCTGGTTCTTCTGGTGACGCTGTTTTCCGACCGCAAGCGCACGCTGCACGACCTGCTGCTCGGCACCGTGGTCAGCCGCAGGGATCGTTGAAACAGCATTTCGAGAGGCTGCGCGGGCGCTTATGAGCAAATATGACGGCCTTCGGTCGGCCGCTGCTTCACAATCCTGTTGAATTTTTCGCCGACCGGGCCAAAGGTAAGGCGATTCGCAGGAGTGTTTTCTAGACTCGATGACGCAGCACCCGACCCAGTCGCCGCAGTTCTTCCTGACCGCGCCGTCGCCGTGCCCGTATCTCGAGGGCCAGTTCGAGCGCAAGGTGTTCACGCACCTGGTCGGCGACAAGGCGCCGGAGATGAACGATCTGCTGACGCAAGGCGGGTTCCGGCGCTCGCAGAACATCGCCTACAGGCCGGCCTGCGAAACCTGCCGTGCCTGTGTTTCGGTGCGCATCCTGGCGCAAGAATTCACCGCCAGCCGCAACATGAAGCGGGTGATCCAGCACAATTCCGACCTTATCGGCGCCATGCACGACGCGCAGCCCTCCACCGAGCAGTATTCGCTGTTCCGCGGCTATCTCGATGCCCGGCACCGCCGAGGCGGCATGTCCGACATGACGGTGCTCGATTACGCCATGATGGTCGAGGACACGCATGTCGACACCAAGATCATCGAATACCGGCGGCGCGGCCCCGACACCTTCATCACCGGCAAGGGCCAGGGCGAGCTGATCGCTGTGGCGCTCACCGACAAGATGGCCGACGGCCTGTCGATGGTCTATTCCTACTTCAATCCTGATTTCGAGGACCGCTCGCTCGGCACCTTCATGATCCTCGATCATATCGCCCGTGCCAGGGCAATGGGTCTGCCCCACGTCTATCTCGGCTACTGGGTCAACGGCTCGCGCAAGATGAATTATAAGATGCGCTTCATGCCGCAGGAGCATCTCGGCCCGAAGGGCTGGGAACGCTACGACCACGAAGCGGTTTCGCGCTGACTTTTCCTTCCGCCATTCATCTCTAAACTGTTTCAAGGAGGAGGATGCTGGTCTTCCGGCCGCGTGGCTGGAAGACAGGCGACGGGCCGATATTGCGGCCTGCCTCCCCATTCATTGCGAGATCGGCATGTCATCCCACCACGATCATCAGAAGGGTCTCCTCATCACCGCCATCGGCGGACTGACGCTTACCATCGACATCCCGCTGATCCGGCTCGCCGACGGCAGCCCATGGACCATCATGATGTTGCGCAACGCCACGACCTTGATCGCCGCACTCGTGGTCTGGGCTGTCTGGCGCAGGCTGAGCAGGAACGCGCCACAGCTCATCCCAGGCCGGTCAGGCTTGGCGGTGGCCATATGCTATGGCCTGACCGGCATCACCTTCATCACCGCCGTCTTCCACACCTCGACCGCCAATCTGGTCTTCATCCTCGCCTTCAGCACCGTGTTCGCGGCGCTCTTGTCCTGGCTGTTCCTCCGGGAGCGGCCGCGACTGGTGACGCTCGTGACGATGCTGGTCATGATCCTTGGCGTGCTGATCATCGTCGGCGGTTCGGTCGGCACCGGGCACCTGTTCGGCGATTTCATGGCGCTCTGCTCGGCCTTCTTCGTCGCTCTAGCCATCACCATCTCGAGCGCCAGCGGCAAGGACATGGGCTTCACCTCGCTGGTCGGCGTCGTCCTGCCGCTGGCGGTTGCCGCGTTCATGGTCTCGGGCGAAGGCTTTCACGTCAACGCGCCATGGTGGATCATCTTCAACGGCGCCGTGACCATGCCGATATCGTTCTTCTGCCTTGCCAACGGACCGAAATACATTTCCGGACCGGAGGTGGCGATGTTCTATCTGCTGGAAACCGTGCTGGCGCCGGTCTGGGTGTGGATGATCTTTGCGGAAACACCGTCGCGCAACAGCCTGATCGGCGGCGTCATCCTGATCGCCGCGCTGGTCGCCCACTCACTGTGGCAGCTGCATGAAGGACGCAAGCGCCGTGCCGCGCTCGCCGTCAGTCACCCGGCTTGACTCTTTTTCGGCACGCCGTGATCGGCGGCGATCTCGATCTGCGGCGGATGATCGTCCCGTTCCTCAGGTGCTGCAGGAGCGGCCTCGTCCATCAGCTCGACCTCGCGCAGCCATTCGCGCCAGATCGCGACCAGCAGCGCCATCAGCACCGGACCGATGAACAGGCCGAGGAAGCCCATCGTCTTAACGCCGCCGATCAAGCCGAAAAAGGTCGGCAGGAAGGGTAACTTGATCGGCCCGCCGACCAGCTTCGGGCGCAGCGTCTTGTCGACGATGAAGAGTTCGACCGCGCCCCAGATGAACAGCGCGAACCCCGCCACCGGCGAGCCGCTGGCGGCGAGATAGATCGAGACAAGCGTGAAGGACAGCGGTGCGCCGCCTGGGATCAGTGCCATGACGCCGGTCAAGGCGCCGAGCGTCACCGGCGAAGGCACGCCGGCCAGCCAGTAGGCGATGCCCAGCACCAGCCCCTCGCCGATGGCGATGATGGTCATGCCGGTCACGGTCGAGGAGATGGTCGCCGGTACAACCCGCGAAATCCGCTCCCATCTCATCGGCAGGATGCGCTCGCCGAGGCGGTCGACCTGGCCGGCGAAATGCTCGCCATCGCGATAGGCGAAGAACAGCGCGATCATCATGAACAGCAGCGTCAGCAACAGGCCGAAGGCACTGCCGCCGGCCGCCAGCACGCCGCGATAGATGCTGCCGATGTTGGCGCCGCTGACCAGCTGGATCAGTTCGCCGATGCCGCCGGGATGGCCAAAATTGGTCGTCCATTGCTCGTTCAGCCACTCGCCGATGATGGGCATTGTGGCGATCCAGTGCGGCGTCACCGCGCCGTGCCGGTTGGTCTCGATCGCCCAGGCGACCCATTCGCGGACTTCGTTGATGGCATAGGTGCCGGCGAGCGCGATCGGCACCACCAGGAAGGTCAGGATAAACAGGATCGCGAAAGTCGCGGCGATGGTGCGGTTGCCGCCGACGGCGGCAAGCAGCCGGCGGTAGAGCGGCCAGCTGGCGAAGGCGATGACCAGTGCTGCCAGCACCGGAAACAGGAAGCCGTGAAAGAAGTAGACGCCGGCGGCAACGATCAGCACCAAAAGCCAGCGCGCCGCCGACAGCGGCGGGATGACGGCGGATCTCAGCGGCGCCGACAGGCCGAACAGGCGCTGCTGCCGCTCCGGTTTCTGGATCTCAGTCCGCTTCAAACCCTGTGCCTCTCCTGCCCGCAGCAATCATGCAGCATGATAGTGCAGCAATCGTGACGATAGTCCAAATGTTTGGGTGGCGGCTCTTCCCTTCTCCCCTTGTGGGAGAAGGTGGATCGGCGCGAAGCGCCGAGACGGATGAGGGGTGCTGGAAGAAACGAGGCGTTGGTTTCGTGTCCCCTGGCGCACCAAGCTGGAACACCCCTCATCCGACCGAGCTTCGGTCCGGCCACCTTCTCCCACAAGGGGAGAAGGAAGAGGCGCCTTGCTACCCGAACTTGCCCGTCCTCGGAAAACCCTTCGGCACCATCCGTCCGGCCGACGCCCGGGGGCCGATCCACTCCACCAGTTCATCGCGCGACTTGATGAAGGTGCGGTCGGCCGAATCCTGCCAGGACAGGCCGCTTTCGAGTGTGAACGTCTTGAGATCGAGTACGCCGCCGTCCTTGTATTTCTGCAGGCGAACGCCCTTGCCGCGGCCCATTTCCGGGATCTCGGCCAGCGGGAAGATCAGCATCTTGCGGTTCTCGCCGACGATGGCGAGATGGTCGCCGGTGACCGGCAGGCACCGCTTGGCTTCGTCCGGTGCCTTGACGTTCATCACCTGCTTGCCCTTGCGGGTGTTGGCGACGACCTCCTCCTCCGGCACGACAAAGCCGTTGGCGTCGTAGGACACCAGAAGCAGCTTGCGCTTGGGATCGTGGATGAAGGCGGTGACGATGTCCTGGTCGTTGTCCATGTCGACAATGATGCGGATCGGTTCGCCATGGCCGCGCCCGCCCGGCAGCCGGTCGGCGCCGATGGTGTAGAACTTGCCGCCGGTGGTGAAGACCAGGATCTTGTCGGTGGTCTGGGCATGGAAGGCGAGCTTGAGGCTGTCGCCCTCCTTGAAGGTGAGCGTCGAGTGGTCGCTCAGATGACCCTTCATCGCCCGCAGCCAGCCCTTTTCCGAGACGACCACGGTGACCGGCTCGCGCTCGATCATGGCGTGCGCGATGTCGGTCAGGTCATGCTCGGGCGCATCGGCGAACTGGGTCCGGCGTTTGCCGAGTTCGGTCTCCGGTCCGAACTTGTCGCGGATGCTGGTGACTTCCCACTTGATCGTCGCCCATTGCTTGGCGTTGGACGCAAGCAGCGCCTCGATCTGCTTCTTCTCGGCGGTGAGGCCGTCGAACTCCTTGCGGATCTCAATCTCTTCGAGCTTGCGCAAGGCGCGCAGGCGCATGTTGAGGATGGCTTCAGCCTGGGTGTCGGTGAGCGACCAGCGGGCCATCATCACCTGCTTGGGCTCATCCTCCTCGCGGATGATCCTGATCACCTCGTCGATATTGAGATAGGCGATCAAATAGCCGGCGAGGATTTCCAGCCGCCTTTCGATCTCGCCAAGCCGATGCTTCGAGCGGCGAATGAGCACGTCGCGGCGATGCTCCAGCCACTCCTTGAGCACGCCCTTCAGCGACAGCACGTTCGGCACCTTGCCGCGCGACAGCACGTTCATGTTGAGCGGGAAGCGGCTTTCAAGCTCGGTCAGCTTGAACAGGGATTCCATCAAGATGCCCGGATCGACCGAACGGCTCTTCGGCACCAGCACGACGCGGATGTCCTCGGCGCTCTCGTCGCGGATGTCTTCCAGAAGCGGCAATTTGCGCGCCATCAGAAGCTCGGCGATCTTTTCGATCAGCCGGGCCTTCTGGACGCCATAGGGAATCTCGGTGACGACGATGCTCCAGGTGCCCCTGCCCTGGTCCTCCTGGCTCCATTTCGCCCGGACGCGAAAACCGCCGCGGCCGGTTTCATAGGCTTCGAGGATCGAGGCGCGGCTGTCGACGATGATGCCGCCGGTCGGGAAATCCGGCCCCTGGACAAAATCCATCAGCGCCGTCACCGGCGCGTCCGGATGCTCGATCAGGTGCAGTGCCGCATCGCAAAGCTCGGCGGCGTTGTGCGGCGGGATCGAGGTAGCCATGCCGACGGCAATGCCCGACGAACCGTTGGCCAGCAGGTTCGGGAAGGCGCCGGGCAGCACGACCGGCTCCTCGTCCTCCTCATTGTAGGTCGGCCGGTAGTCGACCGCGTCCTCGGTGATGCCGGCAAGCAGCTCCGTCGCCACATCGGTCATGCGCGCTTCGGTGTAGCGCATGGCGGCGGCGTTATCGCCGTCGATATTGCCGAAATTGCCCTGCCCGTCGACCAGCGGGTAGCGCATCGAGAAATCCTGCGCCAGGCGCACCAGCGCGTCGTAGATCGACTGGTCGCCATGCGGGTGGAACTTGCCCATCACCTCGCCGACGATACGGGCGCATTTGGCGAAACCCTGGTCGGGATTGAGCCTGAGCAGCCGCATGGCATGCATGATGCGGCGGTGCACGGGTTTCAGCCCGTCGCGCACGTCCGGCAGCGCCCGGTGCATGATGGTCGAGAGCGCATAGGCGAGGTAGCGCTCTTCCAGCGCCTTCTTCAGATCGACCGGTTCGACGTGGTCACCGCCGCCATCTTGAGGCGGCAAAAGCCTTTTTCCCATGGCGCTGCACTAGCCGAGCGGGTGATTCGCAGCAAGACGCGGGTGTGGGAATCCGCACGTCGTAAGGCCTTGGGGCGGTAATTAAGGGCGAAGCCCGGGCGGCGACGGCACCTCAAATCCACCATAGGGGTGTGATGGACTTCACGGAATTGCCGGCACGGCCACGTCTATGTGCAACAGCATCGGAAGCGGTGCCGGCGCCGGCCAACATCAATCTGTTACAAGCCCTGTCTAAGGCATGACGCGATGACGCATGGAAATCCGATCTTCATGACAAATTCACCGCACCACGCAAAGACCGAGGATCGGGTTTGCCTTTCGCCGTGATTTTCGACCATTCTGTCCGACAACGCCTTTATCCCGTCCAGTTCGTCTCAGAATGGTGATGGCGTAACCGATGAAGACAATTTTTCAGGACATCTCAGGGGACTTGCAATGACAATCCAACACTCATTCCGCAAACTCGCTTTTTCGACCTTTTTGCTGACGCTGCCGCTGAATGCCGCTTTCGCGCAGGACACTGCCGTCGCTGACCGGCTCAAGGCGACGCTTGCCGCTCAGGGCGTCGACATTTCCTGGACCGGAGTGACCGGCGACGCCACCAGCATGGTTCTGCAGGGCGTGTCGGTGAAACCGGCGGCCGAGAAGGAGGCGCTGCCGATCGGCGACGTCAAGCTCGAGGGCGTGACCGAGGCCAATGGCGGTTTTGACATCGCGACCGTGTCGACCGCGGCGTTCCAGCGTACCCAGGACGGCATCACGCTCGATCTCAGCCCCTTCGTCATCCATGACATGACCATTCCAGCTGACGGCGCCACCGGACCGACGGGATCGATGCTGATGTACAAATCGGCCGAACTCGCCAACATGACGGTCAAGGTCGCCGACAAGTCCGCCTTCTCGATGGACGGCCTCGCCATCGAAATCACACCGCCCGCCGACGGCAAGGCGATGGAATTCACCGGCACGACGGAAAAGTTCAATGCCGACCTGACCCTCGTCGAGGATCCGAAGTCGAAGGAGGTCATCGACGCGCTCGGCTACCAGAACATCACCGGCAATATCGACGTGGCCGGCACCTGGCAGCCTTCGGACGGCAAGGTGGAACTGTCGAAATACGACATAGCGGTCGACAATGCCGGCAAGTTCGGCATGACCTTCGACCTCGGCGGCTACACACTCGATTTCGTCAAGTCGGTGCAGGAGATGCAGAAGAAGATGGCGGCGCAGCCCGAAGGCGCCGACAATTCGGCGCAAGGCATGGCCATGCTCGGCCTCATGCAGCAGCTCTCCTTCAACGGCGCCTCGATCCGCTTCGACGACGATTCGCTGACCGGCAAGGTGCTGGAGTATGTCGGCAAGCAGCAGGGCATGTCGGCCAAGGACATCGCCAACCAGGCCAAGGCGATCGTGCCGTTCGGCATGGCGCAGCTCAACAATCCGGAACTGACGGCCGAAGTGACGGCCGCGGTAAGCAAGTATCTGGACGAGCCGAAGAGCCTCGAGATTTCGGCCGAGCCGCCGGCCTCGGTGCCGTTCGCGCTGATCATGGCGGGCGCGATGTCCAACCCGCTCGACCTGCCGAAGACGCTGGGCGTCAAGGTCAAGGCGAACGAAGACTGATCGAGACCGTCTCACGAGATGAAAAAGCCCGGCAGTGATGCCGGGCTTTTTTGTTGGATTGTCGAATCGAAAGAATCGGTTCCGGCCGTTTTTTAAAGTGCCGGCCGAAAACGGGATCAGGCGTCCTTCTTGGTGGGCGCAACGCGCAGCGCCAGTTCGCGAAGCTGCTGCGGGCTGGCTTCGGAGGGCGCGTTCATCAACAGGTCGTAGGCCTGCTGGTTCATCGGGAACATGGTGACTTCGCGCAGGTTCTTGGCCCCGACCAAAAGCATGACGACGCGGTCGATGCCGGCCGCCATGCCGCCATGCGGCGGCGCGCCGTACTGGAAGGCGCGGTAGAGGCCGCCGAAGCGTTCCTCGACCGTCGCGCGGTCGAGCCCGACCGTCTCGAAGGCCTTGACCATGGTTTCCGGCAGATGGTTGCGGATGCCGCCGGAGGCGATCTCGAAGCCGTTGCAGACCATGTCGTACTGGAACGCCTTGATGCCGAGCAGATCCTCGCCGCCCAACGCCTCGATACCGCCCTGCGGCATCGAGAACGGATTGTGGGCGAAGTCGATCTTCTTTTCCTCCTCGTTCCATTCGAAGAACGGGAAGTCGACGATCCAGCACAGTTCGAAGCGCTCGCGGTCGACGAGGTTCAGCTCTTCGCCAGCACGGGTGCGTGCGGCACCGGCGAAGGAGACGAATTTCTTCGGGTCGCCGGCGACGAAGAAGGCGGCGTCGCCATCGGCAAGGCCGAGCTGCAGGCGGATCGCCTCTGTGCGCTCCTCGCCGATGTTCTTGGCCAGCGGTCCGGCGCCTTCGAGTTTCTCGCCCTCCTTGCGCCAGAAGATGTAGCCCAGGCCCGGCTGGCCCTCGCCTTGCGCCCAGGAATTCATGCGGTCGCAGAAAGCGCGTGAGCCGCCGGTCTTGGCTGGAATGGCCCAGATCTCCGCCTTCGCATCGTTGGCGAGGATGTTGGCGAACACCTTGAAGCCGGACTCGCGAAAATGGTCGGAGACGGCCTGCATCTCGATCGGGTTGCGCAGGTCCGGCTTGTCGGTGCCGTATTTGCGCATGGAGACATCATAGGGAATGCGCTGGAATTTCTGCGTCACCGGCTTGCCGTTGGCAAAGGTCTCGAAGACGGCGCGCAGGACGGGCTCCATGGTCGACAACACGTCATCCTGCTCGACGAAGCTCATCTCCAGGTCGAGCTGGTAGAATTCGCCCGGCAGCCGGTCGGCGCGCGGATCCTCGTCGCGAAAGCACGGCGCGATCTGGAAGTAGCGGTCGAAGCCCGACACCATGATCAGCTGCTTGTACTGCTGCGGCGCCTGCGGCAGCGCGTAGAAAGTGCCGGGATGAATGCGTGACGGCACCAGGAAGTCGCGCGCGCCCTCGGGCGAGGACGCGGTCAGGATCGGCGTCGAGAATTCGGTGAAGCCAACCTCGCCCATGCGCTTACGCATCTCGGCGATGATCTTTGTCCGCGCCACGATGTTCTTGTGCAGCGTCTCGCGACGCAGGTCGAGGAAACGGTATTTGAGGCGGATGTCCTCGGGATAGTCGGGCTCGCCGAACACCGGCAGCGGCAGCTCCTTGGCCGCCGACAGCACTTCGATCTCGCGCGCGAAAATCTCGATCTCGCCGGTCGGCAGATTGGCGTTGGTTGTCTCGGGCAGGCGCGCCTTGACCTCGCCGTCGACGCGGATCACCCACTCGCCGCGCACGGTCTCGGCGATCTTGAAAGCCGGCGAATCCGGATCGGCGACGATCTGGGTCAGGCCGTAATGGTCGCGCAGGTCGATGAACAGCAGGCCGCCATGGTCGCGCACACGGTGCACCCAGCCGGACAGGCGAACGGGCGTGCCGACGTCGCTCTTTCTCAACTGGGCACAGGTGTGGCTGCGGTAACGATGCATTGTCATGGGTGAAGTCCGGATGCTGGGTTGCGGGCCGTGCGCCCTGCTCGAAATTTGCGCGAAAAGCGCATGAGAGGCCGGCTTTGTCAAGGCAAGCGGGCGGTTCCGGTGCGGCGCGCCAACTGTTCAGGCGAAGTGGATTTCAGCGCCCTGGTGTTCGAAATCCGCGAGGATCGCGGCCGGCGCCGTCTTTTCGACCACCAGATGGCGGATCGCTTCGGGTCCGGCGACGCGGTAGGGCGCCGCCGTGGCCAGCTTGTCGTTGGTGACGGCGATGACGATGCCGGCGCTGTTCCTGGCCATGGCCCGCTTCACCTCGGCCTCCGCCGAATCGAAGGCCGTCACGCCGCGCGAGGCATCGAGACCGCAGGAGCCCAGAAAAAACAGGTCGGCGCCGAGCTGCGCGACGGCAGCCAGCGTATCGGCGCCGACGCAGGTTCCGAGGTCGCGGTCGAACCTGCCGCCCAGCACAATCAGCTCGACCAAGGCGTGATCGGAGAGAGCCGAAGCGACGCCGAGGGAATTGGTGGCTATGGTCAGTTCGAGGTCGCGCGGAATGGCGCTGGCGATCGCGGCATTGGTGGTGCCGCCGTCGATGAACAGGCTCTGACCGCTGGAGAGCAGGGTTACCGCCGCGCGCGCCAGCCGCATCTTCTCCTCGACCGCATGGCCACCGCGCAGGCTGACCGGCGCGGCGGCGAAAGGTGCGGCCGCGACCGCGCCGCCATAGACGCGACGGCATTGCCCGGCCTTGGCCATTTCCCTCAGGTCGCGTCGGACCGTATCTTCCGAAACGCCGAAGCGGCTCGCCAGTTCGCCGGCCAGCACCCTCCCCTCCGCCGCAAGCCGGTCGCGGATGAGTTGGTGCCGTTCATCGGTGAGCATCGCATGATCCTATTTCTTACTGCACGTTCTTGCATGTTTTGCATGTTTGTGCAAGAAGCGGCGTGTACCGAGCCGTTTGACAAACCAACCGCCGGTTTCTCTTTCGTTGAAAGCACCGCGATGACCTTTGGCCTCAGCCTTGCCCCTCAACACCGGGTCTATGCCGGGTTTGCGATCTATTCGTTCGCCATGGGCAACATCTTTCCGCGGCTGCCAGACATCAAGCACGCCATGGGCATAGAGGACGGCACGCTCGGGCTCAGCCTGATCGGAACGCCGATCGGCACCTTGACCGCGCTGACGCTGGCGACGCCGATACTGGAGCGGGTCGGCTTCCGTCGCGCGCTGCTCGGGCTGGTGCCATTGGTGGCCGCAGCCTATGCCATCGCGGTGCATGCGCCGGGGCCTGTAGCGCTGTTCCTGATGCTTTTTCCGGTGGGCCTGATGATCGGCAGCATCGAGATCATGCTCAATGTCGAGGCCGACAGAACGGAATTCCTGCTGAAACGCCGGATCATGAACCGGGCGCATTCGTTCTGGAGCATGGGCTTCTTCGGCGCCGGCCTGTTCGGCGCGGCGCTCGGCCATCTCGGCATATCGCCGCAACTGCATCTGGCTCTTGTCGTGCCGATGGTGGCGATATCGATGGCGCTGTTTCTCGGCGGCTACGAACCGGCGCCGAGCCGCTTCGCCGGCAATGGCGACAAAGCGCCCAGACTGGCAAGGCCGACACTGCCGATCCTCGTGCTCGTCGCGGTGACGCTGTCGGCGATGCTCCTGGAAGGCGCCAGCATCGACTGGTCGGCGATCTACATGCGCACCGTGTTCGACTCGGGCCCCTTTGTCGCCGGATTCACTGTGGCGCTGTTCGCCTTCTCGCAGGCGACTACGCGCTTCTTTGCCGACAGCTTCGTCGACCGCCACTCGCCAAGCGGCGTGGCTCGTGTGCTGTTGGCCAGCATGGCAGCGGGCGTGCTGCTCGTCTTCCTCTCGCCTGCCCCGTTCGTGTCCATGCTGGGCTTCGCCCTTCTGGGCATCGGTAGCAGCGCGCTGTTTCCACTGGCGATCTCCGCGGCCGCCCAGCGGACGGATCGCCCCGCGGCCATCAATGTCGCAGCGCTGTCGCAGATTTCCTTCGTCGCCTTCCTGCTCGGCCCGCCGCTGCTCGGCTTCGTCTCGGACCATTGGGGGATCCGCTCGGCCTTTGCCATCGGCATCCCGTTCATAGCGCTCAGCCTGCTGACCGCAGGGTCGCTTGGGCGAAGGGCGCCCTCGGAGAAGGCCGTAATGCCAGCGGGCGAAGCGCCTGACCCGAGGCAGAAGAAGATACTGGCAGAGGCCGGTGAGGCGTGAACGGCTCGCCCATCATCAAGTCGATCGCCATCACGGCCCGCTTTCCCATATGTGGCGCATCGTGGCGGCCACCCCTACAGCGAAGCGACGCCCCCGATTCCCCGGCGAATCGCCTCGCGGTAGGCGAGGTCGGCCGTCACCATGTCCTCCATGGCAACGCCCATTGCCTTGTAGACGGTGATCTGATCGGCGCTGACCCGTCCCGGCCGTAGCCCGAGCAGTAGCTCGCCGAGTTCGGTTCCGGTTTCCGGGTCGATCCCGGCCAATTCGCAGGAGCCGACCGGCGTCGGGGCGAATGCGTCGCTTGTCTCGACGAAGAGGCCGGCCTTGCCGACAAGCTCGACCGGCAATTCGCCGCCGGGTGGCGCGACGCCGACCGACGAGACGTGGGTGCCGGGTCTCACCCATTCGGCTGAAATCACCGGCTCATAGGAATGCGTTGCCAAGCAGACGACATCCGACGAGCGCACCGCGGCCTCGACATCGCTGACGGCAACAACACCCGGATGTAGTGCGGCAAGCGCCTGCGCATCCACGAACTCCTTCGCGACAACGCGGATCTCGGCGAAGTCGCGGACCAGTGGCAGAAGGCGCAGGTGCTGGCCGGCCTGGACGCCTGCGCCCACCACTGTCGCGACCTTGGCGTCGCGCCGGGCCAGTTCGCGCACCGAGAGCACGGCCGAGCCGGAGGTGCGTACGGCGGTGATGTAGGTGCCGTCCATGACGCAGACCGGTAATCCCGTCTGCGGGTCGAACAGATGGATGGTGGCGAGATGGCTGGGGATACCTTTGGCGATATTGCCCTCGAACACGTTGACGATCTTCACCGTCAGATGCATGCCCGCCATCCAGGCCGGCATCGCCAGCGAATAGCCTGCCTGGGGAATGTCGAGCTGCGGCCGCGCCGGATTGACGACCTTGCCGCCAGACAGCGCCTCGAAGCCGTCCGCCAGCACGTCGAGAAGCTGACGGAGGTCGATGCAGGTTTTCACCTCGGCCTCGCTCAAGATGAGCACTGGCGTGTCGCCCTTGGCCTGAGCGTTGCGGGAGTTCGATATGGCTGATGTCATGGGTCTTGCCTTGGCTGGTTGAGTTGCCCGCCAACGGTATTGCCACCTGACAGCGTGATGAAATATGTTGTTTTGACTATTTTAGCGTGACTATCACGCTATTCCTGGCCAAAAAGTGTGAATCCTGAAATGGACAATCTCGACCGTATCGACCGCTCGCTGTTGCGTTTGTTGCAGGAGGATGGCCGCCGCACGACGCTCGACCTGGCCCGCCGGGTCGGGCTGTCGCCGACGGGCGCCTCGCAGCGCATCAAGCGGCTGTTCAGTGAAGGCTTCATCCGGGCCGTGCGGGCCGTCCTCGACCCGGCCAGGATCGGGCAGGCACAACTCGTCTTCATCGAGGTTCGGCTCGACCATACGGCGCCGCATGTCTTCGACCGCTTCGCCGAGGCGGTCTTGCAGGCGCCCGAGATCATCGAGTGCCACATGGTGGTTGGCGGCTTCGACTACCTAGTCAAGGCGCGCATCGCCGACATGGCAATGTTCCAGGACTTCCTGCAACGGGTAATCCTGCCGCTGCCCGGGGTCCGGGAAACGCACACCTACGCCTCGATCGCCAATGTGAAGCCCGACGCCTTGTTGCCGATCTAGATCAAATGTGTGGTGTAGAGGCAACGTCCGCCTTCCCCAAAGCCGAAATTCAAGCCAAGGCGCCAATCGTCTCGTGACCGCCGCGGGGAATTGCCGCTGGCATTGGAGGGGGCGATGGTTCAATAAGAGGCAAAGACAAGTGAACCACCTCCCTGCATGTCCTCCATCCGCCCGCTGATCCCGCTCCTCATCGCCGCCGGCATTCTGCTCGGCGGCAATGGGCTGCAGGGCACGCTGATCGCGCTGCGTGGTGCCCAGGAAGGGTTTTCCGCCACGATCATCGGCCTGCTGGGCACGTTCTACTTCGCCGGCTTCCTGCTCGGCTGCCTGGCCGTCACCCGCATCCTCAAGGCGGTCGGCCATGTCAGGACCTTCGCCGCGCTGGCGGCGACCGCATCGGCCGGCACGCTGCTGCTGGTTTTGGTCATCGACCCGGTGATGTGGTGCGCGGTACGCTTTGCCGGCGGCTTCTGCTTCGCCGGCCTGTTCACCGTCATGGAAGCCTGGCTCAACTCCGGCGTCACCAATAAGGACCGTGCGCGCGTGCTTGCCATCTACCGCATGGTCGATATCGGCTCGGTGACATCAGCGCAGTTCCTGATCCCGGTCTTCGGCGCCGGCGGATTCACCATCTTCGCCATCATGTCGATGATGATCACGCTGTCGCTGGTGCCGGTGTCGCTCGGCGACCGCTCCAACCCGACGCCGCCAGAAGACGTCAAGCTCGACCTTGCGCGCGTCTGGCGGATTTCGCCGCTCGGTTGCTTCGGCTGCATCTGCGTCGGCGTCACCAACAGCGCCTTCCGTACGCTGTCGCCGGTCTATGCCGAACAGCTCGGCATGTCGGTGGCCGACGTCGTCACCTTCGTCAGCGTCGGCATCTTCGGCGGGGCCCTCATCCAGTATCCGCTGGGCTACCTCTCCGACCGCCGAGACCGGCGCACGGTGCTCCTGGCGACGACTTGCTGCGCCATGCTCGCGGCGCTGGTGCTGGCGTTCATTCCCGGCAACGACCCGTTCCTCAACTTCGTCATCGTCTTCATCTTCGGCAGCTTCGCCATGCCGCTCTATTCGCTGTCGGCGGCGCATTCCAACGATCGCGCCGACAAGGGCGAATTCGTGCTGATCAACGCGGCGCTGATGCTGTTCTATTCCTTCGGTGCCATCGGCGGCCCGTTCGCGGCCTCGACGGCGATGCAGTATTTCGGACCGGGCGCCCTGTTTGTTTTCACCGCTGTCGTGTACGCCATTCTCATCATCGTGATCCTTTACCGGATGCAGGTGCGCTCCGGCGTGCCGGCGGGCCACCGCAGCCGGTTTACCGCGCTGTTGCGCACATCGACGGTGTTTGCGCGGCTGGCGCGGCGGAACGGTGATTCCGATGGATCGACGGACACATGACCGTGCGGCGGCTTGACGAAAGCCCGCGCGGCTGAAATTGAAAGAGACCTAATATGTTGCCAAAAGCGATTTGATGCACGTCATCACCACCCAAAGTGAACTCGAGACCGTTGTCGCCGCGTTCGAAAAGTCGGATTTCGTCACCGTCGACACCGAATTCATCCGCGAAACGACCTTCTGGCCGATTCTCTGCCTGATCCAGATGGCGGCGCCCGGTGTGACGGCGCTGATCGATCCGCTGTCGCCGGACATCGACCTGAAACCATTCTTCCGGCTGATGGCCAACGAAGCGGTGGTCAAGGTCTTCCACGCGGCGCGGCAGGACATCGAAATCATCGTCCATCTCGGCGATCTCGTGCCGCATCCGGTGTTCGACACACAGGTGGCGGCGATGGTCTGCGGCTTCGGCGACAGCGTCTCCTACGACCAGCTGGTGCAGCGCATCACCGGCGCCCGGCTCGACAAGTCCTCTCGCTTCACCGACTGGCGCCATCGTCCCTTGTCCGACAAGCAGCTCGACTACGCGCTGGCCGACGTCACCCATCTGATCGAGGTCTACCAGCACCTCAGCGCCGAACTGGTGCGGGAAAACCGCGCCCATTGGCTGAACGAGGAAATGGAGGTGCTGACCTCGCGCGAGACCTACGATCCGCATCCTGAGGACGCCTGGAAGCGGCTGAAGATGCGGCTGCGCAAGCCGCAGGAGCTGGCGATCGTGCAGGCGGTGGCGGCATGGCGCGAGCGCGAGGCGCGCGAACGCGACGTGCCGCGCGGGCGGGTGCTGAAGGACGACGCGATCTACGAGGTCGCGCAGCAGGCGCCGCGCGATGCGGCGGGACTTGGCCGCCTGCGCACCACGCCGAAAGGCTGGGAACGCTCGGCGACGGCAACCGCCCTGCTCGGCGCGGTCAACACCGCGCTGGCGCTGCCGAAGGAAGCGATGCCGAAGCTGCCGAAGAGTTTCCAGCCGCCGGAAGGCTCGAATGCCGCGTCGGAGCTGCTGAAAGTGCTTTTGCGCATCGTCGCCGAAAAGGAAGGCGTGGCGTCGAAGGTGCTGGCTTCCAGCGACGACATCGACCGCATCGCTGCCGAGGGCGAGGCCGCCGACGTGCCGGCCCTGCAGGGCTGGCGGCGCGCGGTGTTCGGCGAAGCGGCGCTCAAGCTGGTGCGCGGCGAGATCGGCATCAAGTTCGACAAGCGCAAGATCGCGCTGTTCGATCTGTAGCGACTGCGCTGGCGCGGCTCAGACCGCCCCGAGTAAATGAAACGCGAACCAGATCCAGGCCAGCAGCAGGACAACCGCGCCGAAGAAAAAGGCGCGGCTGCGCAGCATCACCCGATTGCTGGTCAGATGCACCCAGGCATGGACATAGCGCGACAGGATGAAGATCCAGGTCAGCGCCAGCGTCAGGAAGTTGACGCCGTTGGTGACGAAAAGCGCCAGGCAGAGCGCGTGGAACAGCACCGGAAGTTCGAACTGGTTGATCAGATTGTTGGCGACGGTGACGCTGGAGGCCGGCTCGGTCGAACGCACCTTGTACTGACCGACCTTGGCCTCGCCGGACTTGACGGCGAAATACCGGCGACGGGCCATCACGAGATAGACGATATAGACAAGCAGCACATGCGCCAGGACAGGCCAGAAGATCGCGGTCTGGTTCACGATTGCTCCCCGCCCCCAGCGGATCGCCGCTGCCCCGCCAGGTAAAAGACCGCGATGACGGCGAAGGGTATCGCCAGCAGCGCGAATTTGGTGACGGTCAGCGCCGAGGCGAAAGCGAGCGAATCGGGATTGGCCGACTGGAAGTCGGACAACAGCCGCGCCACAGCGAAGTTCTGCGCGTAATCGGCGAGCGTGTAGGGCAGCACGAGCACCAGCGCGAACAGTGCCTGAACCGGCGCGATCATTGCCCGGAAATTCCTCAGCTGCCGTCCGGTTGCCAGAATCAGGCTGACCAGGGTCAGCGACAGCAACGCCGGGAACAGCAGATCGAAGGTCAGGTAGTGCCAGACCAGAATGATCTCGCCGCCGCGCCGGCCAAGCGCCGTCAGCCAGGCCATGCCCTCGTCGGGGGTGAAGCCGGTAAGGCGCATGTCGAGCGACGGCAGCCCGCCGCTCAGGCTACGGAAATAGAGGAATTCCAGTGCCGTCATGGCGACGAAGACCGCCGCCGTCGCGATACAAAGCGCGGCGGCGTGGCGCGACAGCCTGAGCACAGTCGCCGTCAGATTACGCCAGAATGCATAGCGATCCCGTTGATCGGCCTGATCAAAGTCCACCCGGATAATTCGGGCTTTCGCGGGTGATCGTGACGTCATGGGCGTGGCTTTCACGAAGTCCGGCGTTGGATATGCGCACAAAAGTGGCGCGGTCGCGGAAATCGGCAAGATCGCGACCGCCGACATAACCCATAGCGGCTTTCAGGCCGCCCGCAAGCTGGTGCAGTACGCCGGACACAGGTCCTTTGTAGGGAACCTGCCCTTCAATGCCCTCCGGAACCAGTTTCAGCGTGTCGCGGACCTCGGCCTGGAAGTAGCGATCGGCGGAGCCGCGGGCCATGGCGCCGACCGAGCCCATGCCGCGATAGGCCTTGAAGGAACGTCCCTGGTGCAGATAGACCTCGCCCGGGCTCTCGTCGGTGCCGGCGAGCAGCGAGCCGATCATGGCCGCACTGGCGCCGGCGGCGAGCGCCTTGGCGAGATCGCCCGAATATTTGATGCCGCCGTCGGCAATCACCGAGACGCCTGATTTGTGCGCCGTCTCGACCGCCGACATGATGGCCGAAAGCTGTGGCACGCCGACGCCGGCGACGATGCGGGTGGTGCAGATCGAGCCCGGGCCGATGCCGACCTTGACGGCGTCGGCGCCGGCATCGATCAGCGCCTGCGTGCCTTCTGCGGTGGCGACGTTGCCGGCCAGGATGCGCACCGAGTTGGACAGCTTCTTGGCGCGGGTGACGGCATCGAGCACCCGCTGCGAATGACCGTGCGCGGTGTCGATGACCAAGAGGTCGACGCCGGCATCGATCAGCCGCTCGGCGCGCTCGAAGCCGTCATCGCCAACGCTGGTGGCGGCGGCGGCGCGCAGGCGGCCCTGCGCATCCTTGGTGGCGTGCGGGTTGAGCTGCGACTTCTCGATGTCCTTGACGGTGATCAGGCCGACGCAATTGCCATTTTTGTCGACGACGACCAGCTTTTCGATGCGGTGCTGATGGAGCAGACGCTTGGCCTCGTCCTGGTCGACATTCTCTTTGACCGTGATCAGGTTCTCACGGGTCATCAGTTCGTAGACTTTTTGCGCAGGGTCGGAGGCGAAACGCACGTCGCGGTTGGTCAGGATGCCGATCAGGCGGCCGACCGTGTGGCCGCCCGCGCCGCCGTTCTCGACCACCGGAATGCCCGAGATCGAGTAGGTCCGCATCAGCGCCAGCGCGTCGGCGAGCGTGGCGTCGGGACCGATGGTAACGGGGTTCACCACCATGCCGGATTCGAATTTCTTCACCTGCCGCACCTGCTCGGCCTGCTCGGCCGGCGAGAAATTACGATGGATGACGCCAATACCGCCGGCCTGCGCCATTGCGATGGCGAGCCTCGCCTCGGTGACAGTATCCATGGCGGCAGAGAGAATCGGGACGTTGAGGTCGATGTCGCCGGCGATGCGGGTGCGGATGTCGGTCTCGCCGGGCATAACCTCGGAATGGCCGGGCTGCAGCAGCACGTCGTCAAAGGTCAGCGCCAGCGCGCCGGTGGACGTTTCGATGATTTTTGCCATGGCCAGCCCTCGGAATACAAAAAAGCGCTGGACCGTAATGGACAGCGCCGACTCGTTTCTTCCCTTTCAGGATTGGCGCTGGCTGGTAACACGTCGCGGCGCCGATGAAAAGCCGATCATTGCATTGTGATGCGGTCGGATCGCCCGGCGCATTCTGGCCTATTCGACGGGCTTTCCCAGGAATGCATCCAGCAACGCATGACGCCGCGATGCAAAAGGATCGACAACCGTTACACCGCCCCAGGTGAAGCCGTCCTGCAGGTCTTCCGAAAGCAGCAGCCGGCAACCCGTTTGTGAGGCGACGGAGAGAATGGTGGCATCCCAGATGCCGAAATGGTGATCGGTCGCGAGATCCGCTGCCATCATCATCACCTCGGGCGTAGTCCCGACAACCGGGAACGCATCGCGCCACCCGAGAAGAGCGTCACGGGCCTCGGCACGCGTTCTTCCGGCCTTGCGCACGAGAACGTTGAACAGTTCACCGAGCACCTGAACAGGGATGAAGGCAGCCTCTTGTTGAACGTCGCGGAGCAATTCGAGAACGATGTCGCGCTTCCCGGCGCCGTTGACGCCCTCCGCATAGGCAAGGATATTCGTGTCGAGCGCGACCTTCACCCCTCATCCTCGTAGAGCTCGTCGCGTGTCCAGCGTCCGGCATCGACGACGGGCTGGCGTTCCAGGCGCGACAGCAACGTTGTGCGCGATCTGGAAGCCACGCCCTCGTGCCTGTCCGCAGGCACGATCCGCGCGACAGGCCGCCCGTGGCTGGTCACAACATAGCTGTGTCCTTCGCGGACACCGCGCAGGATGAGGGAGAATTTGCGGTTGGCATCGGCTGCAGAAACGGCTTCTTCCATGGTACGCTCATATAGTAGTTATATTCACTACAGTAGTGACGAGCGCCACCTTTCGCAAGCGATTCTTGGTTGCGTGGCCGCAGAGGTCCCCCGCGATGACGGTCTCATCTCCGGGTGTGATGGTGTGCCGTTTCGAGAAGTGCCGTTTGGCACGGTCGCACAAAAGTGACAGCAAATTAATGCGACATCCGGACCGAGGCATGATAACCGCCCCCTGGTGTCGGCTTGCCCCCGGTTACGACACAGAGAATCAAGTCCGGACGCGTTTTGTGAACCGCACCATTCCGCTCATCCTGGCGGTCGCTCTTTTCATGGAAAACATGGATTCGACCGTCATCGCGACGTCATTGCCGGCGATCGCCATCGACATCCACACCAGCCCGATCGCGCTCAAGCTGGCGCTGACCGCCTATCTGGTGTCGCTGGCGATCTTCATTCCGATCAGCGGCTGGATGGCGGACCGCTTCGGCGCCAAGAATGTCTTTCGCGCGGCGATCGCGGCGTTCATCGTCGGTTCGGTCGCTTGTGCCGTTTCCAATTCGCTGCCGGCCTTCGTCGTGTCGCGCTTCCTGCAAGGCATAGGCGGCGCCATGATGACGCCGGTCGGGCGGCTGGTGCTGGTGCGCGCGACGCCAAAGAGCGAACTGGTCGCCGCCATGTCATGGCTGACCGTTCCGGCGCTGGTCGGACCGCTTGTCGGGCCGCCGATCGGCGGCTTCATCACCACCTATTTCACCTGGCACTGGATCTTCCTGATCAACGTGCCGATCGGGCTCATCGGCATCTGGCTTGCCACGCGCTTCCTGCCGGAAACCGAAGCAACCGAGACGCCGCCGCTCGATTTCATCGGCTTCGTGCTGAGCGGGCTGGCAGCGTCAGGCGTCGTCTTCGGCCTGTCGGTGGTCAGCCTGCCGGCCCTGCCGCCGATTGCCGGCTTGATCACCGTGGCCATCGGGCTGATCTCGGGCGCCCTCTATCTCGTGCACGCGCGCTGCGCTCAAAACCCACTGCTGGCGCTCGAGCTGTTCCGCAACCAGGTGTTCCGCTCGTCCGTGCTCGGCGGCTCACTGTTTCGCATCGGCATCGGCGCGGTGCCCTTCCTGCTGCCGCTGATGTTCCAGATCGGCTTTGGGCTGACCCCGTTCCAGTCGGGCATGATCACCTTCGTCTCGGCGATCGGCGCCATCGGCATGAAATTCGTCACCGCGCTGATCTTCCGAGTGGCAGGCTTCCGCCGCGTGCTGATCGTCGGCTCGCTGGTGGCGGCGGCATCGATCGCCGTCTACGGGCTGTTCACGCCCGACACGCCCTATGTGCTGATGCTCGCCATGCTTTTGGTCGGCGGCTTCATCCGCTCGATGTTCTTCACCGGCGTCAATGCGCTGGCCTATGCCGAGGTTGCGGCCGCCGACACCAGCAAGGCGACGCCGATCACCGCGGTTTTCCAGCAGCTGTCGATCGCGCTCGGCGTGGCAGTCGCGGGCGGCGTCCTGGAAGTGTCGACATCGATCCACGGCGGACCGCTGACGCTGGGTGATTTCCACATCGCCTTGTTCATTGTGGCGGCGATATCGGCGGCCGCATCGCTGTCGTTCATGCGGCTGGCGCCCGATGCCGGCAATGCGGTGTCGGGACATGGCAGGCTGACAACGCCGAAGGAGCTTGAGCCGGTCAGCACGCCGGGGAACTGATCCACGACTTCGTCATCCCAGGGTCTCCGCGACGTCGCTACGCTCCTGCTTCGCCCTGGGATGACGAAGGTGGGAGTTCTCGCCCTTTGAAATCCTTCGCCAGCAGATACAGCTCCACCGATTCATCCCGCGACGCCGGCGGCTTGACGTGATGGACCGAGCGGAAATTCCGCTTGAGCATGGCGAGCAATTCGTTCTCGGCGCCGCCCTGAAAAGTCTTGGCGAGGAAATGGCCGCCGGGCTTCAGGACCGAAAGCGCGAAGTCCGCCGCCACCTCGCACAAATGCATGGTGCGGATATGGTCGGTCCGCTTGTGGCCGGTGGTGGGGGCGGCCATGTCGGAGAGCACGATATCAGGATCGCCGCCGAGCGCCTCGGCGAGTTTCTGCGGCGCCTCGGGGTCGAGGAAATCCATCAAAAGCACCGGCGCGCCGGGCACGGCATCCATTTCCAGATAGTCGATGCCGACGACATGCGGATTGTCAGCCGTGGACTTCGTCCGCGCCGCCGCAACCTGGCACCAGCCGCCGGGGGCGGCACCGAGGTCGATGACCTTCATGCCGGGTTTCAACAGATGGTGCTTGTCGTCGATCTCGATCAGCTTGTAGGCCGCGCGCGAGCGATAGCCATCAGCCTTGGAGCGCTGCACATAGGGGTCGTTGATATGGCGCTGCAGCCAGCGGCGCGACGATTCCTTGAGGCCGCTTTTCTTCTTGATCCGCGTCTTCAGGACGCGGATGCCGGCTGAACCTGGCTTTTCCGGTTTCTTGCTCATTGCCGGCCGCGCCCATCGTTCCGCCAGACGCCGTCATCGGCCATCAGCTCGCTCAAGATGCCTTCGCGCAGGCCGCGGTCGGCGACGCGCAGCCGCTCGGACGGCCACACGGCCCGGATCGCTTCCAGTATGGCGCAGCCGGCGAGCACCAGGTCGGCGCGATCGGCGCCGATGCAGGGATTGGCGACGCGTTGCTGGAAATCCCAGCCGACCAGTTTTTCGACCATGCGGTCAACACTGTCGCGATCCATCCACAGCCCATCGACGCGGCGGCGGTCGTAGCGTTCGAGGTCGAGATGGACGCCGGCCAGCGTCGTCACCGTGCCGGAGGTGCCGAGCAGGTGGAAATTCGGACTGGCGAGCACATGTGCCAGCCGGTCGCGCCCGTCGAAGGCCTTCAGCCGGACCGCGACATCCTCGACCATAGCGGTGAAGATCTCGCGCGTCACGGTACGACCGCCAAAGCGCTCGGCCAGCGACACGACGCCGACGGGCAGCGAGGTCCAGGAGACGATGTGGTTGGCGAGCCGTGGCGAACGATGCCCGGTGAGGTCGATCAGCGCGATTTCGGAAGAGCCGCCGCCGATGTCGAACAGGACGACGCCTTGCGTGTCTCGCTCGACCAGCGAGCCGCAGCCCGATACCGCAAGCCGCGCCTCGGTCTGGCGGTCGATGATCTCGAGCTTCAGCCCCGCCTCGCGCTCGACGCGCTCGAGGAATTCGACGCCATTGTCAGCCGAGCGACAGGCTTCGGTGGCGATCAGCCTCGCCTTCCTGATCTTGCGGTTGCGCAGCTTGTCGCCGCAGACCTTCAGCGCCTCGACGGCGCGGTCCATGGCGGCCTGACCGAGGCGGCCATTGGCGGTGAGCCCCTCGCCCAGCCTGACGATGCGCGAAAAGGCATCGATAACCCGGAACTGGCCATGGCGCGTCGGCACCGCGACCAGCAGGCGGCAATTGTTGGTGCCGAGATCAAGCGCGGCGAACACCGGCAGTTCCTGCATCGGCGGCCGGCCGTGCTGCGGCCGGGCCGCTACCGGCGAAGGCGCGGCTTCGGGCTGACGGGTGACCGGCGCGACACTGGCGGCTGGCGCCGGTGCCTTCGCGGCAGGATTGTCGTCGCGGGCGAAAACCTTGCGGCCGCGCCGGCGCTTGCGCCGTTTTCTTGATTTGCCTTTCTGGTGCTGGGCCCCGCCCGCCTCGTCAGCATGTCTGCTGCCTGGCCCCGCATGGCGATCGTGATGCCGCCCGGCGGATGGGCTTGCCTGACCTAGCGGCGTCGGCGATGCCCTGGACACGCCCACTGCCGGCGCACCAGCGCCGGTGTCGTGGTCTTCCACTTCAGTTCCTTCCGGCGCCGCGCGAACCGGAGACCGGACGCAGCAGGCGCTTAAATGTTTCAAGTTGCGGCCAGACTAACAGCGCCGGGCCGGATCACCAAGAGCGCACGCGGGTGAATTTTCGCGGCGCAATGCGCCGGCAGCGCTTGCCTGTTGAATAGCCGGCTTCAATCAGGCATGTCTGAAATCGAGGGCGGACTGGGAAAGAGATGCGGGGCCAAAGCCTGACGATGAGCTACGACGCATGAACTGGAGGCGCTATCTCTGGCCGGTCATCGGCATTGCGGCGGTCATCTTCTCGCTCCTGCTTTTGTGGCACGAGTTGCGCGGCATCTCGATCGACGATGTCTGGGACGGCATCGTCGCGATCCCGACGCGCGGCTGGCTGCTGGCAGGCTTGAGTTCCGTCATCGCCTATGCCTCGCTCGCCGGCTACGACCACATTGCGCTTTTGCATATCGGCAAGAAGGTTTCGTGGCTGTTCGTCACCTTCTGCTCCTTCACCACCTATGCGCTGTCGCACAATATCGGCGGTTCGGTGATCTCGGGCGCCGTGATCCGCTACCGCGCCTACGGCACAAGGGGGATCAGCGGCCAGGATGTCGGCGTACTCGTCGCCATCTGCTGGATCACGTTCGTGCTGTCCAGCCTGCTCGTGGGCGGCCTCGTGCTGGTGTTCGAACCCGAGATCATCGACCGTTTCTCCGGCGCCCCGCACCACGGTCTGGCGATCGCCGCCGGCCTCGCCATGCTGATCCTCGTCGGCGCCTATATCTTCGGCAGCTGGCTGCATCTGAAGCCGCTCAAGATCGGCAGCTTCCAGCTGCATTATCCGGCGCTGCCGATCGTGGCGCGGCAATTGCTGATCGGTCCGATCGAGCTTTTGGCGGCGGCAGCGATCATCTTCTTTGCCCTGCCCGCCGGCAACCCGGGCTATTTCGTCGTGCTCGGCGTCTTCCTGGTGTCGTTCTCGGTGGCGCAGATCTCGCATGCGCCGGGCGGGCTCGGCGTGTTCGAGGTGGTGTTCCTCGCCGGTCTGTCGCATATGGACCCGGTCGGCGTGCTGGCGGCGCTTCTGGTGTTCCGCCTGTTCTATCTGATCATCCCGCTGCTGATCGCGCTCTGTGTCGTGCTGTTCTTCGAACACTCGCAATACAGCCGGAGCGAGAGTTGAGGCGCGCTCGCGTCAATAGCTGAGCCGGAAGCGCCAAAAGGCAGCGATTGAAACGCAGCGCGGGGTTGACTATTTTCCGGCGGCGGCTACAAGGCAGCGCTCGCGGCACACAGCCGCCCGCTTCGCACGGTTCGTTACCGACCGCGCCTGCTGGGGAATAGGTTAACGGTAGACCCACGGACTCTGACTCCGTTAGTCCTGGTTCGAATCCAGGTTCCCCAGCCAAACAAAATCAAGCACTTAGCTATCAAATCCTGGCAAAAACCATGTTGCTAGCCCTGAAACGCGTAGCAACATAAGCCATTGATTTGTAAGGCGTGGTAATGAGCGGAGGCTGCGAATAGCAACATGCTTGGCAACATGGCGACATGAGAAAGCCCGCCGAAGCGGGCCTTGTCGTTGCGGTGTGGCGGTGCGTTAGGCAAAGCCCGTACCGAGCTAGCCCTCGGCCTTGAAGTTCTTGGCCGCCTCCTTGCCCTTAACTTTGCCGTGCTCCGCAACCAGGTCCTTCGCCTGCTTTGGGGACACGTCGGTTGTCTCCGCGATCTGCATTGCTTCCTTGTCTGATATGCGATTGTCCTTCTTGCCTTGCTTGGTGGCCATTTCGGAATCTCCTGATCATCGCCGGAGTAACGGACTCAGGCGCTTGTCCGTTCCAGGCCGTCTCGCAAGTTCTACCTATCCAAAATCTCCGTTCCGAGCTGGATCGTTCCAGCTTTCTCTGCGTTGGTTGACATCCCAACAAGGAGAAGCGCCATGGGCGACACACGGCACGAAAAAATTCAGCAACGGGCTTACGAAATCTGGGAGCGCGAAGGCGGCGTACATGGCGTCGACCAGCGGCAATGGCTGCAAGCAGAATCCGAAATCGATAGAGAGGAAGGTCTGCCCAAACCCCGCGAGATATCCAGCACAGACGTTTTGACGGTCGAAGCTCTGGCGATGCGCACCGGCATAACCGCCGAACAGGCCCAAGACCTTCTCGACCGGCTGGGTAACGACCGCGCCGCGATCGAAGAGGCCGCGCGGAGTTTGGCGTAGGGCAACGGAATTTCAGTAAATAGGAAGCAGAGCCTTGTTTCTAACACCTTTCACAGCCATATACCCGCTAGCAGCCAGTGACGGTCGGAACGTCCCTTCAGATAGTTGGAGAGGTTCCCCAGAGATCCAGGCAGCATTTGAGCCGATTGACGGCGCGGTGACCATGAATGTACCGGCACCACGCATAAGTCTCGGTAACGAAGGGAAGCGGGCGAGAGCCCGCTTTTTGTTGTGAAAAACCCCGCCGAAGCGGGGGTTCTGTCGTTCGCGGTGTGAGGGCCGGTTAGGCTGCGACTAACGCTTCACCTAGGATCATCAGTTCCGGCACCCCGCACTCCTCAAGGCGCCTCACCCCGTAAATTTCGTGTCCCTTGCCTGTGCGCGCCCGCGTCAGAACCTCGGACAGCATGGGCTGATCACGATGGGTTATCTTTGCTCCGATTTCGAACTTCCAAGATTCAGTATCAACTGTCTGCACCCCGTCCATCAAATTTCACCCCTTCTTTCCCCAAGCGGGCCCCCATTTCGGCCACGCTCAGAAACGATGCGCCACTGCTCAGTGGAAGTCAAAAGGATTTTGACCTAAGTATCTGATATAAAAGCAAAATATGCGTCTACACATTTTTCAAGCGGGAAACACATCGCCCGCTGTTTGGCCTATGGCGTTTACACAACTGCGCGTCGACATGACGCAGCGTAAAGACTCTGCTATCGCTTGGAGGTGCGGGCGGACCTGATTCTGCCTGGCCGGCGCCTTATCGGGCAACCTCCACCACGGCGCCGGCCATCTTCCTCTTGTTGAAATCGTCAAGCGCTCCCTTGCGAGTGCGGAGCTTGCGTTTAGAGGATGCCGGCGATTGCTGAATGCGTCGGGTCCGCTGCCGGGGAGACAGCGGACTCAAACTAGGGCCGAGAGGGGGCAAGGCCCTTTATGATCCCTATGCGGGGATCAGGGTGATAACACCGGGCGGGCACAAAACGTTCCGTCGGCTGAAAGATACATCCGGCCCGCTTGTGACAGCGCGCTAGCGATTGCCATCAGCACGAGGCCATATCTGCCTGTCGCCCAGCATTAAGCGGTAGCGCCGGTCCAGATGACGGATGACCTCGTTCGCTTCGGCCGTCGTGTAAAAGATGGCTATGCCTTCCACCGATTTGCCGTCGACGCGCTCAAGGCGATAAGCATCCTGCCGCGGAGTGTCTTTGTAGGCCAATGATAAACGCTCCCCAAGCGGGGCATTTTAGGCGCGTTTGATGAACATCAAAAGCCCTGCGGCATTAACCACTTGCACCGACAAGGCGGAGCCAAACCAATGTGCAAGGGTTACCCGCACATGGAACACTCCATTCAAGTCCGTCTCGCTTGAACCCAGGTTCCCAGCTCAATCCAGCGATGAAAGCTCAAGGCAAATGATCAGGCCGAGAGGTTTAGCCTGGACCTGGCCTTGGCTTTGAGGCTGCCTCGCCGTGCGATCAGCTGATTTGTCAGCACTTTCACGTCGATGGGTTCCGACATGAAAAACCCTTGGGCGCCGTGGCATCGTTCGGCGATCAGGAAAGCCAGCTGCCCTTCTGTTTCGACGCCTTCGGCCATGACGACCAGGCCAAGGGAATTGGCCAATGCAATGATCCCCCTGACCACGTCCTGCTTCTTCCCGGACGACTCCAGATCGTTCAGGAACGATCGATCTATCTTCAGGCGATTGAGGTCGAGGTCGGCAAGGTAGCCGAAACTCGAATATCCGGATCCGAAATCGTCGAGCGCCAGACTAACGCCGAGGTCTCGAATTTTCGACAAAGTGTCCAAGGCGTCCCTGCTGTGGATGAACACCCCTTCCGTTATTTCCAGCTGCAGGCGCGACGGCGGCAATCCGGTCCGCCGCAGCACGTCGACGAGGTGCGTGAAGAAAGCATCCTCCTGCAGACTCTTGCCCGAAGCATTCACCGCGCAGACGAAATCGTCGGCGGAAATCGACATCCAATGCGATGCCTGCGCGCAGGCCTTGCTCAGCACGATCTTGTCGATTTCCAGTATCAAATCACTCCGTTCCGCTGTCGGAATGAATGAGTCAGGCAAGCGCACCGCTCCCGAAACGCGGTCGCGCCAGCGGACCAGGGCTTCGGCGCCGATCATGCGCCCGGTCGCCAATTCGAATTGCGGTTGCCAGACCAGGAAGTACTCGTCGCCATTGAGCGCTCGCTTGATCGCCGCTTCCTCGCCAAGCTGCACGTCGATCTTGCTGAGCATCGCAGGCGAGTAGGTCACGAACCCCGAACGTCCCTCCGCTTTCGCGACATAAAGCGCGCTGTCTGCGTTGCGCAGCAAGGTGGAGATATCCGCACCATGGTCCGGGAAGGACGCCATGCCGATGCTGGCGCCGATGCGCACCTGGTGGCCGTCCAGATCGGCAAAGCGGTTCAACTGCTCGCGAAGACGATGTCCCAGATCCGCCGAGTGGCTATCCCCGATCGCCATGACGGCGAACTCGTCTCCGCCCAGACGGACGGCGGCCACTTCACCGGGACGTTCGACCGACTGCAGGGTTTCGGCAACGGCTCTCAGCAGCAGATCGCCGATGTGATGGCCGAACGTGTCGTTGACACTCTTGAAATGGTCGAGGTCTATCAGGAACAGCCGAAGTTCCTTGCCGGCCAGCCTCGCCCGCTCCAGCAGCCCGTCCCGGTTGGCAGACATCCAGGCGCGGTTCTTCAACTCCGTGGTCGCGTCTTGCCAGGCGAGGAATTCGAGTTTCCTGATCGTCTCACGACGACCGATCAGCAACACGGCGGTTCCTATCGCGAGCGCCGACAAGACGGTCAAGGCAAAGGCGATCTGGTAGTTGAACCTGTTCAGGTTCTTCTCCGCCGAATAGAGATCGACGTTAACTTCCTCCCCATATTTGTAGTATTCATCGTTCATGCGAGCGACAATCTGGTCGAGCTCGTTTCCCACCTCCTTCAGGCTCTTTTCGTCCAGAGGCACGCCGGCCGCAATGACGACGTCAAGCTGCTTCACCGCGTCGTTGACCCGCGGCACGATACCGGCATAGGCGGGGATTTCGCTGATGGTGTCGCCGCCGTCGATGCGCTCGAAGCGGATGTAGATCAGGTCGTTCGCAATCGACAGGTGCTCGAGGCTTTCCGGTGATTTGGGAGCCGCCTGGGCAAGCGAAATCATGTCCCGTAGATGCGTCACGTCGCGTATTGCAATGTGAAACTCACGAATGGCGAAGAAGCCGAAACGCGGCATCGCGGACTCTATCCTGCTGATGCTCGTGAAGAGCACCGCGATCAGCGCGGCTGAGCAGATGGCTGCCGATGCCGCCGCGGTCGCGTAGGTTGCAGGAACCCGCCAGGCTGTGCCTCTAAACCACATGGCTGGACGTCGCGCTTGGGTTCAATTGGCTGGCGCAATCGTCTTTATCAACCAGATCCATCTCGGCTTGCGAACCGGCGTATCAAAGGCCGGATGGTCGTCGAGAGGGTAGATCAGCCGCGTGGGACCTTGCGTGCGCCTTGTCAGCAACTGGCCGTCCTGGCGCGTTGCAAGAAGAAGCGGACCTTCCGTCCAGTCTTCCTTCGGGATTGTCTGCACATAGTCGTCCTGCGCCCGCAGCACGACGGATCCCTCGCCGTCCAATCCGATCAGCTTGAGCACATCCCGGAACAGAACACCCTGAAACTTCAGTTGCCCCTTTTCAAAGGGACTTGGGGTGGAAACGCTGTAAAGGCCGAGCTTTTCAAGCTGCCGCAATGTGACCGGGATCGATTCCCCGTTCTTCTCAACCTTGAAGGCGACGGTGTCGGGCGGCTCCGGATATTTGGCTGGCTCCAGGGCGAATGCCGGCAACACGCCGATTGCGAAAACAACCAGCAGGATCAGGCTGCGACGAAAGGCGAATAATCTCCCTTTGAGCATCGACACAACGCAGTCCTTTCCATTTTATGGTCAGTACCAACCGTTGCCGGCTCGCCGATACTGTCGGCGGAACAGCCATCTTTCCATCGAATGATTGTTTTTCAGTTAGCTTTTGGTTTCACGCTGTCTTGCTGACTTGCGGCTGCAAGGCAGCGCTTGCAGCGTAAGCAGCCGCTTCGCAGGGTTCGTTGCCGCCCGGCTTTCGGCCCGGCACCGGCCGCCCCCAACAAGCAAACCGTCAAGCCGGCGAATATATTAGCGATCAACGATATATTAACGGCTGTGATGCAGCCTTTCGGCATTGGGGGCAGGAACCAACCTCCGATCGACGTTCCAGCACCCCTCTGGGCCGGGACGTTCGACCGATGCGGAGCAAAACGCATGAGTGTCGAAACAGCACTGGCACAGTTGCTGCGGATGATCCACTGCCGCGCCCTGACTTTGGCGGCGTTGCCGGACGATGAAAGAGATCTGCACTACGATCTCATCCGCCTGTCATGTTGCGGAGCCGCCGAACAGATTGGGCAAAGTCCCGACAAGGCCGCCGTCACTGCAAACAGTGTGGTTGAATTTACGCGCGCAATGGTCGGGGTCATTGAGGCAGGCCGCGGGCCAGACGCAGGGCGAAGCGCCAATTGGCCGCTGGGCGACAGTTCGACAGTTTGGCAGCCTGGGCGATCGCAGTAGGCGTAATCGCCGGTCGCCTCGCCCATGCCTGCCAGCCTCCAAAAAGGGCGACGCGTCACCAAGGCCCAGAGGCCTGCGCTGCGCCCCTTCACTCCGCCGCCTGCACCCGCCTCGCCTCGATAATCGCGCGGATTTCGGCGCGGCAGGAGCCGCAATTGGTGCCGGCCTTCAGCGTCTCACCGATGGAAGCGACGGTCGTGCAGCCGGCCGCCACCGCCGCCGCGATCTGATTGGCGCCAACGCTGAAGCAGGAGCAGACCGTGGCGCCGGCATCCGGCCGCTCGGCGCCGGCGCGGCCGGCGACGATGCGGAAGCGCTCGCGCTGGCCGGCATGGGTTTCTTCGAGCTGTTCGGCGGCCCAGCCACGCGACACCGCGACCGGGCCGGGGGCGACGAACAGCGCGCCTGCGAGGCGCTCGCCGTCGAAGGCGGCGATGCGATGCTGGCCGGCGTCGCGGTCGTGATAGGCAAGCATGTCGGGTGACGCGCCGAACAGCGCAGCGGCAAAGCCCGCCCAGTCGATGTCGTCGTCGGCGAAAGCCAGTTCGACCCGCCAGCCGCCCCGGCATTTGGCCACGGCCCAATAGGTCGCGGCAACCGGCGCCGGGCGTTGTCGCATAACCGCAAAGCCGAAGGCTTTGGCCGCGAACTTCTCGATGCGCACCGCGACATGTTTCAAAGCCGGCTGGCCGGAAACGGGATCGGTGAGCGACGCCGTCAGCGCGTCGAGCCGGCCCTTGGCGGCAAACTGGTCGGTCCAATGCATCGGCGCAAACAGGCTGCCCTGGCGTTGGCGCGATGTCACCAAGGCTCGCACGAGCACCTCGCCACGCGGGCTGGAGATACGCACGATGTCGGCATCGCCGATGCCGAAGTGCTGCGCATCCGCCGGGTGGATTTCGACGAAGGGTTCGGCGATGTGCTGGGATAGGCGCGGGCTTTTGCCGGTGCGCGTCATGGTGTGCCAGTGGTCGCGGACACGGCCGGTGTTGAGGATCAGCGGGAATTTTTCGTCCGTGCGGGTTTCTGCGACGGGGCGAATGGGGATGAAGCGCGCCCTGCCGTCGGGCGTGTAGAAGTTGCCGTTGGCGAAGAAGCGGGTGGAAGGACTACGCGCTGCCTGACCATCCTTCTCTGGCCATTGGAAAGGCGCCAGCGCGTCGTATTCCTCCGCATCGATCCCGGCATAAGCACCAATATCAAAGTCCCGCGCACCGTCATTCTCATACGCCGAGAGCGCTGCGTGCTCCGCAAAAATCTCCGCCGGCGTTGCATGGGCAAACCACTCGCCAAACCCCATCAGCCTCGCTACCTCGGCGACGATCCACCAGTCCGGCCGCGCCTCACCGGGCGCGGGCAAAAAGGCCCGCTGGCGCGAGATGCGGCGCTCGGAATTGGTGACGGTGCCGTCCTTCTCGCCCCAGGCGGTTGCGGGCAGCCGGACATGGGCGTGGCGGACCGTGTCGGTGCTAGCCAGAACGTCCGAGACCACGACAAAGGGACAAGCCTTGATCGCCGCTTCGACGGCATCGGCATCCGGCATGGAATCGACCGGATTGGTGGCCATGATCCACAGCGCCTTGATGCGCCCATCGCCCACCGCCTTGAACATGTCGACCGCTTTCAGACCGGGTTGTTCGGCCATAGAAGGCGCGTTCCAGAAGCGGCGCACGCGCGCTCGATGCGCGGGGTTTTCGATCTCCATATGGGCAGCGAGCATGTTGGCCATGCCGCCGACCTCGCGGCCGCCCATGGCGTTGGGCTGGCCGGTGACCGAAAACGGCCCTGCCCCGGGCTTGCCGATGCGCCCGGTGGCGAGATGGCAGTTGATGATGGCGTTCACCTTGTCGGTGCCCGAGGACGACTGGTTCACCCCCTGGCTATAGACGGTGACGGTTTTTTCCGTCCGGGCAAATAGGCTGTAGAAGCGGCCAAGCTCGTCCTCGCTGAGGCCCGTGGCTTCCGCGACGCCGGCAAGGTCGAGGTTCGAGGCGGCGAAAAGGGCCCGGTCGAAGCCGGTCGTGTGCTCGGTGATATAGGCGCGGTCCAGCGCATTGTGCTGGCCAAGATAGGCGAGCAGCCCGGTGAACAAGGCCACGTCGCCGTCCGGCGCGATCGCCAGATGCATGTCGGCGATGTCGGCGGTCATGGTGCGGCGCGGGTCGACCAGCACGATCTTCATCTCCGGCCGCTTTTCGCGCGCCGCCGCGATGCGCTGGTAGAGTACCGGATGGCACCAGGCGAGGTTGGAGCCGACCAGCACGATGAGATCGGCAAGCTCGAGATCCTCGTAGGTTCCCGGCACCGTGTCGGAACCGAAGGCGCGGCGGTGGCCGGCGACCGAAGAGGCCATGCAGAGCCGCGAATTGGTGTCGATGTTGGCCGAGCCGACAAACCCCTTCATCAGCTTGTTGGCAACGTAATAGTCCTCGGTCAGCAACTGCCCGGAGACATAGAAGGCGACCGAATCCGGGCCATGCTCGGCGATGGTCTGCGAAAAAGTCGAAGCGACGCGGTCGAGCGCCTCGTCCCAGCGGACGCGGCGGCCGTCGATCTCCGGATGGAGCAGCCTGCCGTCGAGGTCGATGGTCTCGGCAAGGGCGGAGCCCTTCGAGCAGAGCCGGCCGAAATTCGCCGGATGGTCAGGATCGCCGCGGACCGACACTTGCCCGTCCGCGGCGACCTTCGCCAGCACGCCGCAACCCACCCCGCAATAGGGGCAGGTGGTCCTCACCTCGCGCGCTGCGTCGATCTCCATGATTTCAGGCCGCGCGGCTGGCCAGCGCTTCCAGCGCGATGAACAGACGCTCGCCATCGATGCGCACCGGGATGGTGCGCACAACGCCCTCATCGGCGCCGAGCGCCTTGCCCGTTTCCAGCGAGATCACCCAATTGTGCAGCGGACAGGTCACCGCCGCGCCGTGGACGATGCCCTGGCTGAGCGGCCCGCCCTTGTGCGGGCAATGGTCGTCGATGGCGTAGACCTGATCGTCCGCGGTGCGGAAAACGGCAATTTTGCCCTCGGGCGTAGCAACGCAGCGCGCACCGCGCCGGGGGATGTCGGAGAGCGTGCCGATAGCGATCCAGTTCATCATGCTCACTCCGCTGCCTCGGCGAACCCGACCGATGCCATCGGCCGGAATTCGTGCTTGTCCTTGCCGGAGACGCGCTCCGACCACGGGTCGACCTGGGCGAATTTCTGCGAGAAGACGAAGCGCTCGTAATAGGCCTTGCGCTTCTCGCCATCGTCCATGATCTGGCGCTTGATCTCGGGGATGCCGATGCGCTTGGCCCATTTGTAGATGCGCTCGAGATAGCGGCCCTGCTCGCGGTACATCTGCGTCAGCGCCACGATATGCTCCAGCGCCTCGTCCTCTGTCCTGACCAGGCCGAGCACTTCGGTGCCCTTGATGTCGAGGCCGGCGGCTCCAGCGAAATGGATCTCGTAGCCGCTGTCGACGCAGATGACGCCGACATCCTTGCAGGTCGCCTCGGCGCAGTTTCGCGGGCAACCCGACACCGCCATCTTGACCTTGGCCGGTGTCCACGAGCCCCACATGAACTTCTCGATGCGGATGCCGAGACCCGTCGAATCCTGCGTGCCGAAGCGGCACCAGTCGGAACCGACGCAGGTCTTCACCGTGCGCAGGCCCTTGGCGTAGGCATGGCCGGAGACGAAGCCGGCCTGGCCGAGATCGGCCCACACCGCAGGCAGGTCTTCCTTGCGGATGCCCAGCATGTCGATGCGCTGGCCGCCGGTGACCTTGACCATCGGGATCTCGAACTTGTCGACCACGTCGGCGATGGCGCGCAGCTCGGAGGCGCTGGTCACGCCGCCCCACATGCGCGGCACCACCGAATAGGTGCCGTCCTTCTGGATGTTGGCGTGGACGCGCTCGTTGATGAAGCGCGACTGATAGTCGTCGGCGTAGTCGTTCGGCCAGTCGCAGACGAGGTAGTAGTTGAGCGCCGGCCGGCATTTGGCGCAGCCGCAGGAGGTTCTCCATTCCAGCTCCTGCATGACGGCCGGAATGGTCTTCAGGCCCTTGGCCTTGATCAGCCGGCGGACCTCGTCATGGCCGAGCGTGGTGCAGCCGCACATCGGCTGCACGGCGGCCGGGTTGTAGTTGTCGCCGATGGTCAGCACCATCAGCTTCTCGACCAAGCCGGTGCAGGAGCCGCAGGAGGCAGACGCCTTGGTGTGCGCGCGCACATCGTCGAGTGAGGTCAGGCCCTTGGCCGTGATCGCGCCGGTGATCTTTCCCTTGCAAACGCCGTTGCAGCCGCAGATTTCCGCATCATCCGGCAAGGCTGCAACGGCCGCCATAGGGTCCAGCGGGGCACCCCCCTGGTAGGACTGGCCGAAAATGAGCGTGTCGCGCATCTCCGATATGTCGGTCTGCTTCTTCTTCAAATCATTGAACCAGGCGCCGTCGGCCGTCTCGCCATAGAGCACGGTGCCGATGATGCGGTCGTCCTTCAGCACTAGGCGCTTGTAGACACCGGCCGCAGCGTCGCGCAGCACGATCTCCTGGCGGTCCTCGCCCTCGGCGAAGTCTCCCAGCGAGAACAGTTCGATGCCGGTGACCTTGAGCTTCGTCGGCGTGTCCGAATGGACGAAGGCCGCAGCCTCGTCGCCGGCAAGCTGGCTGGCCGCGACACGCGCCATCTCGTAGAGCGGTGCCACCAGCCCGTAGACCATGCCGTTGACCTCGGCGCATTCGCCGAGCGCGAAGATGTCGGGGTCGTTGCTGCGCATGCCGGCATCGACGACGATGCCGCGGTTGACGGCGATGCCAGCCTCCTTGGCCAGCGCCGCGTTCGGCCGGATGCCGACCGCCATCACCACCAGCGTCGCCGGGATTACGGTGCCATCGGCAAGTTCCACCTGTTCGACCTTGCCGTTGCCAGTGATCGCCTGGGTATTGGCCTTGGTGATGACCTTGATGCCGCGCTCTTCCACGGCGCGCTGCAGGAGGTAGCCAGCGGCCGGATCGAGCTGCCGCTCCATCAGCGTCGGCATGACATGCAGCACGGTGACGTCCATCCCTTGCGCGTTGAGACCGGCCGCGGCTTCGAGCCCGAGCAGGCCGCCGCCAATGACCACGGCCTTGGCCCGCGACTGGGCGGCAAGCATCATCGCGCGGACGTCGTCTAGGTCGCGATA
The DNA here is from genome assembly GCF_044778005.1 of Mesorhizobium sp. IMUNJ 23033. Lineage (NCBI taxonomy): Bacteria > Pseudomonadati > Pseudomonadota > Alphaproteobacteria > Hyphomicrobiales > Phyllobacteriaceae > Mesorhizobium > Mesorhizobium sp. IMUNJ 23033. The sequence continues at coordinate 77,384 of NZ_JBJACT010000007.1, read as the reverse complement.
GGTCAGCACGCCCGGCAGATTGTGGCCCGGCACCGGGATGATGAACGGCACCGAGCCGGTGGCGATGACCAGCTTGTCGTAGGGCTCGGTCACGCCGTGATCAGAGGTGACGGTCTTGGCCTGTCGGTCGATGGCGACGATCTTGTGGCCCTTGTAGAGGGTGATGCCGTGCTTGATGTACCAGCCATCGCCATGGATGATGATCTCCTCATAATCCTTTTCGCCCGACAGAACCGGCGACAGCATGATGCGGTCGTAGTTCACGCGCGGCTCGGCGTTGAAGATGGTGACCTGGTAGCGGTCTGGCGCCTTTTCCAGCAGATGCTCCAGCATGCGCCCGGGGGCCATGCCGTTACCGATGATGACGAGTTTTTCGGTCATATTCCTGATCCGCTCCAGTCTCACTCAGCCGCGTAGGAAAGGGCTGAAGTTTCGGCAGATGCCGCGCGCTCCATCCGCCGGATGGAGACGTGCATCCAGGCAAAGCAGGTGGCGACGATGACGAAGAGCAGCATGAAGCAGCTCGACCATACGCCCGTGAGGTCGTTGAGGGCGCCGAAGGCGATCGGCAGGACAAAGCCGCCGAGCCCGCCGATCATGCCGACAACGCCGCCGACCGCGCCGACGCTGCCTGGATAATAGGCCGGAATGTGCTTGTAGACGGCGGCCTTGCCCAGGCTCATGAAGAAGCCGAGTATCGAGGCGACGGCGATGAAGGCGACCGGCCCGATGGCGAAGTGGAAGGGGATCGGCCCGCTGATGCCGTGAACGACATAGTCGGCCGACGGCAGCGACAGGATCAGCGTGGCGACGGACGACACAGCGAAGGTCCAGTAGAGCACGGTGCGAGCGCCGATCCGGTCGGAGAGCACGCCGCCATAGGCGCGGAAGATGCTTGCCGGGATCGAATAGGCAGCGCCGATCATGCCGGCTGTCGCCAGCCCGAAGCCGTAGACCCCGATCAGGTAGCGCGGCAACCACAGCGACAGCGCGACGAACGCACCGAAGGCGAAGAAATAGTAGAAGGCGAAGCGCCAGACCTGCAGGTTCTTCAGCGGCGCGAATTCCTGCCAGAAGCTTCTCGCGGGCGCCGCCTTGCCGGCGCGGCGCTCACGGATGACCGGATCGTCGCTGGTAGTGAACCAGAAGACGACGGCCATGACGACGAGTGCCGCCGCCCAGATCAGCGCGACCGACTGCCAGCCCCAGGAGAGAAGCACGAACGGAGCCAGGAACTTGGTGACCGCGGCCCCGACATTGCCGACACCGAAGATGCCGAGGGCCGTGCCCTGCTTGCCGGCGGGGAAGAAGCGCGAGACATAAGCGACGCCGACAGCGAAGGAGCCACCGGCGAGCCCGACGCCGAGCGCGGCGACCAGCATCTGCCCGTAGGTGTGCGCAAAGGCGAGCAGGAAGGTCGCGACCGCCGCCGCAAGCATGGTCGCGGTGTAGACCAGCCGTCCGCCAAAACGGTCGGTCCAGACGCCGAGCACCATGCGCACGAGCGAACCGGTGAGGATCGGCGTGCCGACGAGCAGGCCGAACTCCGTCTCGTTCAGCCCCAGTTCCTGCTTTATGCGGACGCCGATGATTGAAAAGATCGTCCACACCGCGAAGCAAATAGTAAAGGCGATGGTGGACATCATGAGCGCCTGCCTGGGGGCACTATCCTGGCTGGGCGCGGCTGGGAGATTTGCGGTCATTTCAGGCTCCGGTTTGCGGCGTGGGAGGCACCGCCCTTGTCTGTTCGTTCGCGATTGTCAGCGGCGCGGCATCGGCGAGCTGGATGAAACCGAGCTCTGCGAGGTCACCGCGGGACCCTTGCCGTCGGTCTTGGCGCCTGCGGGAAAGAGGAGGAGCGCGGCGGTGAACAGTGCTGCCGTCAGCGCGCTGCTGGCCAGAAAATCGCGGCGCGTGAAGTCCGCGAGGGACGCGCCATTTCCGATCCGTTTCGTCATCGTCGTCTCCGTTGGGCGCCGCTTGGGACCAGCGCCGTCGATTGCGTGTTCGGTCAAAACAAAAAAGCTGCCGGCCAGGCCTCGCGCGTCCGCCCATCGGGATCGCGTGTTGACCTGAGCGGCAGCTTTGCCTGTGGCGCCCGTCATTGGACGCCGTGTCTCTTGGCCCATGCGGGCCTGCATTCTGAAAAGCAGGAAGCGTGCCAATTCGACAGCGCGCTGGATTATCGAATGAACTCAATGCGAAGCCGCAGCAACGCGACTTTTCAAGCCCGGCTGCGGATCAAAGATTAGTCAGAATGCCTTGCACGGCAGCATAATATTTGTGCAATGCGGTATATCGCCTATTGCCGATGCAGATTCCCCATTGCCGATGATCGGTCATGGCCCTACTCCGCGGCTTCGACGAAGCGGTGGCGTTCGTAGAGGAACTTCAGCACCGCCTCGCGGCAGCGCAGGAAGGTGCGATCGGAAGAGAGCTCGACGCGGCGGCGCGGCCGGACCAGCGGCACGGCAAGCACCTCGCCGATGGTCGCCGCCGGACCGTTGGTCATCATGACGATGCGGTCGGAGAGCAGCACCGCCTCGTCGACATCATGGGTAATCATGATCGTCGTCGAGCCAAGCCTGGAATGGATGTCCATCACCGCATCCTGCAGATGGGCGCGGGTCAGCGCGTCGAGCGCGCCGAAGGGCTCGTCGAGCAGCAGGATCTTCGGCTCCATGGCCAGCGCCCGCGCAATGCCGACGCGCTGCTTCATGCCGCCAGAAATCTCGGCCGGTCGCTTGTCCCTGGCATGCGCCATCTGCACGAGGTCGAGATTGCGCATGATCCAGTCATGGCGCTCGGCTCTGGTCCTGGTCGAGCCGAAGACCTTCGACACCGCCAGGTTGATGTTCTCGTAGACGGTGAGCCACGGCAGCAGCGAGTGGTTCTGGAACACCACGGCGCGCTCCGGTCCGGGGCTGTCGACTTCCTTGTCCTCGAGCAGCACAGCGCCGGCGGAGACCTTGGTCAGCCCGGCGATCAGGTTGAGCAAGGTCGACTTGCCGCAGCCGGAATGGCCGATGATGGAGACGAATTCACCCTTGTCGATGGTCAGCCGAATGTCTTTCAGCACCTCGCTGACCTGGCCACCGCGGGCAAAGGATTTGTCGATATGGTCGAGCTTCAGATAGGCCGTCATCGCCCCTCTCCTCACTTTGCCGTTGTGCCGCGGGTGACGAAGGCGCCGACCGCCGCGACCAGCCGGTCGAGGCAGAAGCCGGTGACGCCGATGTAAGCGAGCGCGACGATGATGTCGGGCAGGCGCGACGAGTTCCACGCGTCCCAGATGAAGAAGCCGATGCCGACGCCGCCGGTCAGCATTTCGGCGGCGACGATGGCGAGCCAGGACAAGCCGATGCCGATCCGCAGACCCGTGAAGATGTAGGGGGCCGCCGCCGGCACCATGATCTTGATGAAGAACTCGATCTGGTTGAGCCGCAGGATACGGGCGACGTTGCGGTAGTCCTCGGGGATGTTGCGGACGCCGACGGCGGTGTTGATGATGATCGGCCAGATCGAGGTGATGAAGATGACGAAGATCGCCGACGGGCTGGAATCGCGGAACGCCGCCAGCGACAGCGGCAGCCAGGCGAGCGGCGGCACGGTGCGCAGGATCTGGAACACCGGGTCGAGGCCGCGCATCGCCCAGATAGACTGGCCGACCAGGGCACCCAGCGCGACGCCGACGACAGCCGCGAGGCCGAAGCCGATGGCGACCCGCTGCAGTGAGATCAGCACCCGCCAGGCGAGCCCGATATCCTGCGGGCCGTTGTCGAAGAACGGATGTGCGATCAGGTCGTAGGCCTCGTTCCACACCTGGCTCGGCGGCGGCAGGCTGGCGGTCGGCGACGAGCAGGCGACCTGCCAGACGACGAGCATGAGGACGATGACGACGGCAGGCGGCACCAGCGTGCTGGCCAATTTGCTCACGATCGCAAGCGGATCGACACGGCGCCGCGCCTTGGAGGCGAAAGCGATCACCTTCGACGGCTCGGCCGGCGCTGGAAACGCCTTCACCTTGGTGTCCTCGATGGCTTGAATTGACATGTCTTCGCAAAACTCCGTGGTCGGATCTGGCGACAAGCGGCGGTGACGCCGCTTGCGTTTGCGACAACGGCGCGCAGGGCGCCGTTGCGCGTTGCTCTCGCTGGGAGCGACAAACGGCGCATCTGGCGCCGTTTGCGCTTATGCCGATGCCTTGATCTTCAGGCTGTCGAGATAGGCCGACGGATTGGCCGGATCGAAGGTCTTGCCGTCGAAGAAGGTCTCGACGCCGCGCGACGACGATGCCGGAATATCAGCAGCGGCGACGCCGAGGTCCTTTGCCGCCTCGCGCCACAGATCCTCGCGGTTGACCTGGTCGACCAGCGCCTTGATGTCGGTGGTCGGCGCGAACTTGCCCCAGCGGATGTTTTCGGCGAGGAACCAGCTGTCATGGCTCTTGAACGGATAGGACACGCCGTCCTTCCAGAACTTCATGTAGAGGTCGGTGCCGCTGGCGACGCGGCCGTTGCCATAGTTGATGTCGCCCTTGAGGCGGCCGATGACGTCGGCGGTCGGCACGTTCATCCACTGCCGCTTGCCGATGATGGCGGCCATCTCGTCCTTGTTCTCCTTGGCCTCGCACCACTGCTGGGCTTCCATGACGGCCATCAGGATCGCCTTGGTGGCGTTCGGGTATTTCTCGATGAAGGCGGCGCGCAGGCCGAGTGCCTTTTCCGGATGACCCTTCCACAATTCGCCCGTGGTGGCGGCGGTGAAGCCGACGCCCTGATGGACGAGCTGCTCGTTCCACGGCTCGCCGACGCAGAACACGTCCATGTTGCCGACCTTCATGTTGGCCACCATCTGCGGCGGCGGCACGACGATGGTCGAGACGTCCTTGTCGGGATCGATGCCGCCTGCGGCCAGCCAGTAGCGCAGCCACAGGTCATGCGTGCCGCCCGGGAAGGTCATGGCGGCTTTCACTTCCTTGCCCTCGGCCTTCTTGGCGGCGAAGGCCTCCTTCAGCTTGGAGGCGTCGAGGCCGACGCCGGTCGCGGCATATTCCTGCGCGACCGAGATGCCCTGGCAGTCGTAGTTGAGCCGCGCCACGATCGCCATCGGCAGCGGCTGGTTGTTCTGCGTCACCTTGCCGGTGTGCATCAGGTAAGGCATCGGCGTCAGTATGTGGGCGCCGTCGATGCCGTTGGCCTCGCCGCCGAGCATCAGATTGTCACGCGTCGCGCCCCAGGAGGCCTGCTTCAGCACCTCGACATCGGGCATGCCGAACTTGGCGAACAGACCCTTTTCCTTGGCGATCATAAGCGGGGCGGCATCGGTCAGCGCGATGAAGCCGAGCTTGGCGCCGTTCACTTCCGGAGCGGACGGCGCCGCATAGGCGCCGGAGGGCAGCAGCGCACGCGCCGCCGCCAGGGTTGCCGCGGTGGCAGCACTTGCCATCAGGAAATTGCGGCGGGTCATGCCCTCGAGAGGGGCTTCGGTCTTGATGCGTTTCGTCATCGTCATCTCCGGTTGGGCGCCGCTTGGGATCGGCGCCGTCGATTGCGTGTTCGGTCAAAACAAAAAAGCCGCCGGCCAGGTTCTTCGCGCCCGAGAGACCGGGATCGAATTTCACCTGAGCGGCAGCTTTGCCTGTGGCGCCCGCCATTGGACGCCTGTTCCGTGACCCTAGAAGAGCCTGCCTATGACCAAGCAGGAACCGTGCCAGTTTCGATCTGGACCGAAAATATCAATAAAATCAGTGCTGCATGCCGATTGCGAACACGCCGGGCCGCAAATCAAACAGGCCAAAGATTGTTCATTAGCACCATTGCACGCACAATTTTTGTGCAATGCACAAGAATGGCGCGAAAATGATCAGGCCTCGGCACGGACCGATTTCTGGCCGGCAATGTAGGCATCGATCTGGTCGGGATCGAAGATCTGGCCGTCGAAGAAACCGTCCGGGCCAAGCACCAGGCTTGCCCCTGCCGAACCGACCGGCGTCGAGGCCTTCAGCGCGCCCTCAACCTTGGCATTGGCGCCGGGCAACGCCACGCCGAGCGGCTTCAGCGCCGAGCGGTAGAGGTCCGGCCGATAACAATCCCTGGCGATGGCGAGGTTCCCCGGCGTGTGCGCGACATGCTCCCAGCGTACCATTTGCGTGTAGAACCACAGCGCGTGGCTCTTCCAGGGAAAATTCGCCGCCTTGTCGAAAGGCACGAAGAAATCGTCGATCGCCTGCTCCGCACCGCCGCCCAGATTGAGATGCCCAGTCAGGATCGGCATTTGCACTGCCGGCGGCAGGCCGAGGAAGCCGGGCTGCGCCATCAGCGCGGCCAGTTGCTGGTGGTTGGCCGGGTCCTGGCACCAGCGGGCCGAATGATGCAGCGCGCGCAGCAAAGCCGCCAGCGCCTCCGGGTGCTCCTGCGCCCACGCCTTGCGCACGCCGATCACTTTTTCCGGGCTGTTGCGCCACAGCAGCGCCTTGACGGTGACGATATGGCCGGTGCCGGCGGCGACCGAGGCGCTGTTCCAGGGTTCGCCGACGCAGTAGCCGTCAATGCGGCCGGCGGCCAGCGCATCGGCCATGAAGGGCGGCGGCACGATGACGATCTCGATCTCGTGCGTGGGATCGATGCCGCAGGCGGCGAGCCAATAGCGCAGCTCGTAATTGTGCCCGGAATGCGGATGCACAACGGCAAAGCGCAGCGGATCGCGGCCGGCCCCTGCCCGCTCCCGGATCAGCGCGCGGAGCGCTGCACCCGCGCGCGCCGGTTCGAGATCTGGCTCGGCGCCATGCGCCGCCATGCCTTGCCAGACGGCGTTAGAGACGGTGACGCAATTGCCCCCCAAGCCCAGCGAGAACGGCACGATGGTCTCGGAGGCAAGCGGCGTCAGGCCGAGATTGCAGGCCAGCGGCATCGGCCCCAGCATGTGCGCCAGATGGAAATGGCCGATGGCGATGCGGTCGCGGATGTTGGCCCAGGAGGTCTCGCGGTGCAGCGTCAGCTCGATGCCTTCGCGCGCGGCAAAGCCCATCTCGCCGGCCGCGACCAGCACGGCGCTGTCGAAGAGCGGCATGAAGCCGGCGGTGATCTGGTGCGCAGCAGTCATGCCTATTCGTCCTCCGAGAGCAACCCGGCGGCCGTCACCAGGCTCTGGGCGATGTCGCTGATCTTGCGGTTCTGGTTCATCGCCGTCTTGCGCAGCAGCGTGTAGGCCGCCTCCTCGCTCAAACCGCGCGACTTCATCAAAATGCCCTTGGCGCGATCGATGACCTTGCGGCTCTCCAATTCGCTGCGCGCCTCCTCCAGCTCGCGCGCCATGCGCGAGAAGGCATTGAAGCGGCTGACCGCCATGTCGAGGATCGGCTTGACGCGCTCCTGTCTCAGACCATCGACGACATAGGCCGACACGCCGGCATCGACCGCCGCCTCGATCGAGGCCTGGTCGGAGCGGTCGACAAACATGGCGATCGGCCGCTTAACCGCGCGCGACAGCTGGAACATGTTTTCCAGCATGTCGCGGTTCGGGTTTTCGAGATCGATGACGATGACATCAGGCTCGATCTCGCCAATGCGCCGCGCGATGCCGGCGACGTCATGGATGACAGTGACCCGCTCATGGCCGGCCTCACGCAAGCCGGCCTCGATGATCGAGGCACGGATGCGGTTTTCGTCGATCACCAGAACGGCGAGTGAGGAGCGGACCATGGCTCCAATATCGCCAAGCGGGGGAATTGTGCAATGCGGCATGGAGATGGCGGCGCAGCCGCTTTGCTGCGAATGCGCGCTGCACTGACGATGTCCTGCTTAACGACAATCCGTTTTGGTCGACAACGAGGGCCGTGGCGGAGATGTTGACCCCCTCCTAAATATGTGTCCACTTCGTAACGAAGCGTTCGCTAGCGGGTTATATCTTGGCGCTGGTCAGAAACGGGCAAGCGGCAAAGGGTGAGGAATGCCAAACGTCAATCCTGACGTCTTACGATGGGCTCGCGAAACCGCTGGGCTCGATCTAGACGAGGCGGCCAAAAAGCTCGGAATAAATGACACACGAGCCATCGCCGGCCCTGATCGTCTTGCTGCGTTAGAAAAAGGGGATGGCGAACCCTCCCGCCCCTTGCTCTTGAAGATGGCGCAGCACTACCGCCGTCCTCTTCTTGCGTTTTACCTTCCCGCACCGCCGCGGCGGGCTGAGCGAGGCGAAGATTTCCGAACGCTACCCGAAGAGTACGGGCAAAGAGACGCCGCGCTTGTAGATGCTCTGTTGCGTGACTTGAGGGCAAGGCAGGAGATGGTCCGATCCCTGCTTGAGGTCGAGGATGAGGCGAGAGAACTGCCATTTGTGGGCAGCTTCGATATGAGCGGCGGTTCGAAGGCGTTGAGTGAAGTAATCACCCAGGCCCTTGGCTTTGACATCACCCAATTTAGGCGCGGGGGTCGCAACGAAGCTTTTGCTTATCTTAGAGAACTCGCCGAGAAGATCGGCGTGTTTGTATTGCTAATTGGCAATCTCGGAAGCCACCACAGCACTCTGGACGTTGAGCTTTTCCGAGGGGTTGCGCTGGCCGATCCTGTAACACCCTTTGTTGTCATAAATGATCAGGACAGTGAGGCGGCTTGGTCCTTCACGCTGCTCCACGAGCTTGCACACGTCTGGATTGGTCGCACTGGCATTAGTGGCGCTAACCCATCCACGGCGATCGAAGTTTTCTGCAACGACGTGGCAGGCCAAGTTCTCATGCCTGACGGCGAGGCATTGCGTGAAGATGCTCTGCGAGGGGCCTCTTCCGACCAGGTAATCGTGAGAATAAGGCAGCTTGCAGACGTTTGGCAGGTGAGCCATTCCGCCGTCGCCTACAAGCTGTTTCGAGAGGGAATCATATCCCGCGATATATGGGCCGAAGTCAGCGGCATATTTCGGAGACAATGGCTTCAGAATCGGGCGGCGGCACGAGAGCGCAATAAGGATATTGAAGGCGGCCCGGACTATTATGTCGTCCGAAGGCACCGGCTCGGCAACCGCCTGGTAGGTTTGTCTCGGCGGATGCTAGCAGAAGGTGCCCTCTCACCATCGATGGCCGGCCGAATTCTAGGAGTAAAACCGACCAATGTTTACGCATTGACGGGCGCACCATCCGTTGGTGCCTCCGGACGTGCAGCTTGAGGGGGCGACAATTTATCTCCTCGATGCCAATGTCTTGATTACCGCTAAAAATTCATACTACGCATTCGACCGCGTTCCCGAGTTTTGGGAGTGGCTCTTGCACTGGGCGGAGCGAGGCGCAATCAAAATGCCAGTGGAAATCGTCGAAGAAATTGTCGGCGGGTCCGATGATTTGGCCCAGTGGCTTGGTGACAAAGACAATCGAAAGGCGTTGTGCCTCGAAGAGGACGTTAACGTTGCGCGGGTCCAGGAAGTTCTCGCCAACGCCTATGCCGCTGACCTCACAGACGCCGAGATCATTAAGATCGGACGTGACCCATTCCTGATTGCACACGCTTTATTCGCCCCGGACGTTCGAACAGTCGTTACCACCGAAGTCTCGAAACCAACGACCCAGCGGGCAAATCGCAGAATTCCCGACGTGTGCGATCAAATGCGCGTCAGATGGTGCGACAGCTTCACCCTAGTGCGAGATCTAAACTTCTCGACCAAATGGCGTGACCGCCTCTAGAAGCGGGCTCTGGCGCGTGGTCGAGATTGAGGCGTGCCCTACTCCGCCGCCTCGTACCCGGCGATGCCCTTGATCTCGAGGAAATCCTCCAGCCCGTATTCGGCGTATTCGCGGCCGTTGCCGGATTGCTTGTAGCCGCCGAAGGGCAGGCCGGCGTCCCAGGTCGGGTATTTGATGTAGACGTTGCCGGTGCGCATGCGGGCTGCGACTTCGCGGGCTTTCTGGATGTCCTTGGCCTGGATGTAGGAGGCCAGGCCGTAGACGGTGTCGTTGGCGGTGTGAAGCACCGGCCGCCTGCATCAGCCTGTCAACCGCTTGCTCATATAGACGGTTATCCCGTTCATGAATTCCTCTTCCCGGTCGATCGTGTAGCCTTGCTTGCGATAGAGCAGCACGTTGGCTTCGAACGCGCCATTGGTCAGCAGGCGAAGCTCGGCGCAACCGGCTTCGACGGCCCTGCGCTCGGCGCAGTCGAGCAGCAGCCGGCCAATGCCCCTGCCCTGCGCGTCAGGCGCGACGGCAACATTCTCGATCCAGAGGTGGTCGTCATGCCGCATGGTTTCGATCAAGCCGACGATCTCGCCCTTCTCGATGGCAAGGTCGAACTGATGCTCGCGGACGGCCCTGTCGTAGTCGGCGCGCATCGGCAAGGGCTCGCGGCCTATCACCGGCACCCATCTGGCATAGGCGGCGCGCACGATGTCCCGGATGGCGGCGGCTTCCGCCGGCTCGGCCAGCCGAAATTGGATGGTAGGGTCAAATGTCATTCAAGTGCTCCAAATGCAAAAAACCCGCCGATCCGTTTTGGATGGGCGGGGCTGGGGACGAACAGACCGGATTGTCGACTAGCCGGCCTCTATCTTCGCGCAATCAGCTTGCCGCTCGTGAGAACGGCGGCGTCGCTTCGAGTTTGCGGGAAAGGCGAACATGGCGGCAAGCTGGAGCAGAAACGGCGAAGCGTCAAGCCGTCTGCCGAGGCGGATAGAGGCAGTTGCGAAGCCCTATCATCCGCAGTCAATTCGACGGCCTCGCAATCGTTCGTAAAAATCGATCATTGTGATGCGAATAATTCGTTGGAAAGATCGGTAATGGAATGGCATTCCACTGGCGAATTCGTCTGGAGAATTTCCTTGTCTTTCCTGTCGACCACCGCGAACGATCTTCCAATCGTACATGAAGCCGCCGTTGAAACGCGCACAGGCGCGACGGCGGTCAATTGGGCCGGCGTGGTGCCCGGCATCGTGCTGGTGGCGATGATCACCAGCGTCGCCTACTCGGCCCGCAGCGTTTCAGGCTTCGCACTGTTCAGCCCGATGATCCTGGCCGTGGTCGCCGGCATGATCTACTCCAACGTGCTGGGCACGCCGGCGCATGCCAAGGCCGGCATCGCCTTTTCGCAGCGCCGTCTGTTGCGCTTCGCCATCGTGCTGCTCGGCTTCCAGTTGACGCTCGGCCAAGTGGCGGCGATCGGTGCCGGCGGCGTCGGCATCGTAGCAGTCACGCTTGGCGCCACCTTCGTCTTCACCGTCACGCTCGGCCGGCTGCTCGGCGTCGACCGCAAGCTGGCGCAGCTGATCGCCGCCGGCACCTCGATCTGCGGCGCCTCGGCCATTGTCGCCACCAACATCGTAACGGACGCGCGCGACGAAGACGTCACCTACGCCGTTGCCGCCATCACGCTGTTCGGCACCGTTGCCATGCTCGGCTTTCCGCTGCTGGCGCCGGTCTTCGGCCTCGACCAGCACGCGTTCGGCCTGTGGGCGGGCGCCTCGATCCACGAGGTGGCGCAGGTGATCGGCGCCGGCTTCCAGAATGGCACGCAGGCCGGCGAGACCGCAACCGTCGCCAAGCTGACCCGCGTCGCCATGCTGGCGCCGATGGTGCTCGCGCTCGGCCTGATGGCGCGCCGCGGCAGCGCCGATCCGTCGGCGGCGAAGGCGCCCATGCCGTGGTTCGTCGTGGCGTTCATCGCGGTGGTGGCGCTGAACAGCATGGTCGCAATGCCTGCCGAAATCCATTCGGCGATCGCTTTGGCCACCCAGATCATGCTGACCATGGGGCTCGCCGCCGTGGGCCTTCAGGCCGATATCTCGCAGCTTCGCTCGCGCGGCCTGCGCCCGCTGATGCTGGCCCTCTTCGCCTTCCTGTTCGTCGGCGGCTTTAGCCTGATGCTGGTGAAGTTCGTTTAGGGCATGTTGAGATTCAGGTCAGGCCGGGCTCTGCTGAATATCAATATGCCCTAGTCCTCGAAGGAGCTCGCCGCTACATAGATCGCCGCGAGCTGTTCGATGCCGGCCTGATCTTCCTTGTCGAAGCGGCCGGGCGTCGGGCTGTCGAGATCGAGCACGCCGAAGACGCCGTCATTGTCCCTGAGCAGCACGACCAGTTCCGAGCGCGAGGCCGCGTCGCAGGCGATGTGGCCGGGAAAATCGTGCACGTCCTTGACCAGCATCGACATATCCAAATCGACGGCGGTGCCGCAGACACCCTTGCCGACCGCGATGCGCACGCAGGCCGGCTTGCCTTGGAAGGGGCCGAGCACCAGTTCCTCGTCGGATGCCAGGAAATAGAAGCCGGCCCAGTTGAGATCGGGCACCATCTGGAAGATCAGGGCGGCGGTGTTGGCGGCGTTGGCGATCGAGTCGCGCTCGCCCTCCAGCAGCGCCTTCAGCTGGGTGGCGAGATCGCGATAGAACGCTACCTTGTCGCTGCTGTCGATGGTTTTTGCCGCAAACATGGTCGCTTGTCTCCGTTGCCAGCGGCTGGATACGCCCGCTACAGTTCCGTTCTCTGCCACCAATGATGCGCCTGGGAAATACACAATCGTGAGTGCCCCCCTCGCCAACCGAAAACGTGAGCGTGCGCAGCCGGCGGCGGCCGAAGCCCCCCTCACCTTCGCCGTGCTGGTCTTCCCCGGCTTCCCGATGATGGCGTTCAGTTCGCTGATCGAGCCGCTGCGTGCGGCCAATGTGCTGGCCAAGAAGGAATGCTATCGCTGGGTGATCGTCGGCGCCGGCAAGGGTCCGGTCGAAGCCTCGAACGGCGTCGTCATCCAGCCGGGCTTTTTTGCCGGCGATGCACCGAAGGTCGACCGCATCGTCGTCTGCTCCGGCGGCGATGCCGACCATCTCGTCGCCGACGAGGCGGTGAGCTGGATCCGCAAGAGCCTCAGGGGCGGCGCCGATATTGGTGCCGTGGCGGATGCGGCGTTTTTCCTCGCCCGCGCCGGCCTTCTCGACGGCCATGCCTGCACGTTGCACTGGACCAGCCAGGCGGCCTTCACCGAAGCGTTTCCGGACATCGAGCTGAGACGCGATCTCTATGTCATCGACCGCAAGCGGTTTACGTCGGCCGGCGGCGTCGGCAGCCTCGACATGATGCTGGAGATCATCACCCGCGACTATGGCGCCGAGCTCGCCGCCGGCGTTGCCGAATGGTTCGTGCACAGCCCGCTGCGCTCTAGCGTCGACCGCAAGCTGATGCCGCTCAGGCTGCGCACCGGCGTCCAGAACGAGCTGGTGCTGTCGGCCATCGCCATCATGGAGGATGCGGTGGAGGATCGGCTTGGCATGGCGGAGCTGGCGACACGCCTTGGCGTTTCGCCGGACAAGCTCGAGCGCAATTTCCGCACCGAGCTCAGCATTTCGCCCAATGGCTACTATCGGCGGCTCAGGCTGAAGCGCGCCGCCGATCTGCTGGCGCATTCGACGCTGATGGTGCGCGACGTGGCGCTGGCCTGCGGCTTTGCTTCGATGTCGAGCTTTGCCCGGGCGTTTCGCGAGGAACATGGGCATGCGCCGAAGGCGGTGCGGCGGCATTAGGGTGCGGCATCCGGCACGACATTTGCGGGATTCGGCACAGCCTTTGCATGACGCTTGGCCCATCTTCGCCGCTTCAGGAGGCACCCATGAGCATCGTCGTTTTCGACCCCGACAGCACCGAGGACGTGGACTTCAAGGACCGCATGCGCCACCCAGCGGCGGCCGATCCGGCCGGCGGCATGTGGCTTTCGGACACCGAGCCGTCCTTCATCGATGCGGATGCGTTGCGCAAGGGGCGGCTGGCCAAGCTGCGCGCCTGGATGCGCGAGGCCGGCTATGGCGGCGTCGTTTTGTTCGACCCCTACAACCAGCGCTACGCCACCGGTTCGCGCAACATGTTCGGCTATTTCCTGCGCAATTCGACCCGCTATTTCTTCATCCCGACCGAAGGGCCGATCGTGCTGTTCGAATATCCGCAGAGCTACCATGTCTCCATGGTGCTCGACACGATCGACGAGGCGCGGCCTTCCAAGCTGGTGTGGTCGTCGGTGTCGGGCCGCGACGACGAGACCGCCGGCCCGTTCGCCGACGAGATCGCCGAGCTCCTGAAAAAGCACGGCGGCGGCTCGATGAAGCTCGGCCTCGATCGCTGCGGCCATCTGCAAGCGCTGGCGCTTGAAAAGCGCGGCTGCGAGGTCAGGGATTGCCAGGGCGAAATCTTGGCGGTGCGCGCGGTGAAGACGCCGGAGGAAGTGAAATGCCTGCAGGTGTCGATGGCCGGCGCCGAGGCTGCCGTGTCAGCCGTGCGCGAGGCAATAAAACCCGGCGTTTCCGAAAACGACCTCTTCGCCATCATGTACCATGAGGTGATCCGGCAGGGCGGCGAGTTCATCGAAACCCGCCTGCTCACTTCGGGCCAGCGCACCAATCCGTGGTTCAACGAGGCGAGCGGCCGCAAGATCAGGCCGGGCGAGCTCTTGGCGCTCGATACCGACACGATCGGCTGCTACGGCTATTATTCCGACTTCTCGCGCACCTTCCGCTGCGGGCCGGGCAGACCGACCGACTATCAGAAATCGCTCTACCGCATGGCGCATGACCAGGTTCAGCACAACATTTCGATCGTCAAGCCTGGCATGGCGTTTCGCGAGATCGCCGAAAAGGCGTGGAAGATCCCGGACCGTTTCATCGACCAGCGTTATACGTCGGTGATGCACGGCGTCGGCATGCATGGCGAGACGCCGTTCATCGCGCATGCCATGGATTACGAGACCTATGGCCGCGACGGCATCATCGTGCCCGGCATGGTGGTCAGCGTCGAAAGCTATATCGGCGAGAAAGGCGGCCGCGAGGGCGTCAAGCTGGAGGACGAGATCCTGATCACCGAGACCGGCACCGAGCTTCTGTCGCGCTTCCCCTATGAGGATGATTTCCTTGACAGGCACGTTTGAATGAAGCGCCCGATCTCGATCAGCAGAGGCACTGTGGCGGCGATGTTCATCGATCTCCAGGAGGAGCATCGCCAGGACAAGCGCTATCTGGTCGAAGGGTTCGGCGACATACTCGCCAACGTCCAGCGTCTGCAAGAAGCAGCGCGGCGCAATTTCGTGCCGCTCTACCACTGGGCCTATATCGTCGATCTCGCCAAGGCACGACCGTTCCATCCGGTCGATGCCGATGGCAAGTCGGCCTTCTCCGACAAGGACGATCCGCTGACCGCGATCTGCCCGGAAGTGGCGCCGGCTGCCGGCGAGACGATGCTGATCAAGACCGAGGCCAGCGCCTTCGGCAAGGGAAATTTCGCCGACCGGCTCAAGGCCGCCGGCATCGAATGGCTGGTGATTGCCGGCGTGTGGACCGAGGCCTGCATCGACGCCACCGTCAGGGACGCTGTGGCGCTCGGCTTCCGCGTGCTGCTGGTCAAGGACGCCTGCGGCAGCGCCAGTGCCGCCATGCACCAGACCGCCATCCTCAACCTCGCCAACCGGCTCTATGGCGGCGCCGTCGCCAACACCCTGGATGCCTGCCGGCTGTTGTCGGGCGATGCGGTCGGCGTCTGGCAGGTCGAGGGTTCGGTGCCGCTGCGCTTCACCTATGAGAACGCGGCCGGGCTCTACGACGACCTCTGACCCAGGGATCGGATGCGATGGGCACGGTCCACCACATGACCAAGCGCGGGAAATACGCAAGGCGGCTCGATCCGGCTTTGTGGGTCTATATCGACCGGGTCAACGAATGGTATCCGCCCGAAATCGCCGAGCTGCCGATCGCCGAGCAAAGGGCGGTCTATGACGCGATGTGCCGGGCCTTCCACCAGGGCCATCCGTCGGGTGTCTCGGCCGATGACGGCCTAGTCACCACCGCCGATCACGACATTCCCGTCCGGCACTACCAGCTCGCCGGCAAGGCGCCGCAGGCGATCGTCGTCTACTATCATGGCGGCGGCTTCGTGCTTGGCGGGCTGGACAGCCATGACGACATCTGCGCCGAGATCTGCGCAGCCACCGGGTTCGAGGTGCTGTCGGCCGATTACCGTCTGGCGCCGGAACATCGCCATCCTGCCGCCTTCGACGACGCGCTGGCCGCGTTCGAATGGGCGGCCGCGACGAGCGCCCTGCCGATCGTGCTGTGCGGCGAGAGCGCCGGCGGCACTCCGGCCGCCGCGGTCGCGCATGCGACGCGCCGCCACCCGCGCCGCGCGGCCGGACAGGTGTTGATCTATCCCGATCTCGGCGGCGACGGGACCGGCCGCTCCTATGTCGAGCATGCCGAGGCGCCGCTGCTTTCGCTCGGCGATATCGATTTCTATCGCCGCATCCGCTCCGTACCGGGACAATCGCCCGACGATCCGACCTTTTCGCCGCTCAAGGACAGTGATTTCTCCGGCCTGCCGCCGACATTCATCATTACGGCCGAATGCGATCCGCTGTCGTCGGACGGCGAGGCCTATCGCGACCGCATCGTTGCCGCCGGCGGCTCGGCCTGGTGGCAGGAAGAGCCGCGCCTCGTGCACAGTTTTTTGCGCGCCCGCAAGAGCGTGCCGCGCGCCGGCGAGGCTTTTCTGGATATCCTCTCGGCCATCGCTTCCGTCACCATGCTGGGCAAGAACAACCAGCCGTCCTGAGCGCCATCTCGTTGTCTCGCCGCGCTCGCAACCGTTGCGGAACAGCGCACAAGAACTGCGGAAAAGCGAACATTTCCCTGCGTAAGCCCGCCCTATCATCGCCTGAGGCAATGGCGCTCCGGTGAACCGCATCCTCCCACGCGTCTGGCGGCAAACCGGAGCGACTTGGTTTTTCGTGCATGTCGTTGCCCAAAACCGCAGCGCACCCTCGGGTCAGGCCCGAGGGCATGCTTTTGGCGACATGCACCAACAGGAGGGAACGACGATGAAGTTCATGCTGACCGACCGAAAGCTGCACCCGCGCGCAAAGCCGATCGCCGACGATTTCAAAAAGGGCGGCATGAACCGGCGCGAGTACCTCGCCCTGATGGCCGGGTTCGGCGTCAGCGCCGCCGGGGCGCTGGCGCTCGGCGGCCTTGCGCCCTCGCCCGCCCGCGCAGAGGAGCCAAAGCGCGGCGGCACCTTGCGCGTCGCCATGAACGTCAAGGGATTCAAGGATCCGCGCACCTTCGACGGCGTCGAAATGTCGAATGTCGCGCGCCACTGCAACGAATATCTGGTGCGCTGGAACACCAACTTCAGCTTCGAGCCGTGGCTGCTCGAAAGCTGGGAGACCAGCGACGACGCCAAGACGCTCACGCTGCATGTGCGCAAGGGCATCACCTGGTCGAACGGTGATACGTTCAACGCCGACGACGTCGTCCACAATCTGACGCGCTGGTGCGATGCCTCCGTCGCCGGCAATTCGGTCGCCGCGCGCATGGGCGCGCTGGTCAATGCCGACACCAAGAAGCCCGTCGACGGCGGCATCGAGAAGGTCGACGACTTTACGGTGAAACTCAATTTGCCCAAGCCCGACATCTCGCTGATCGCCGGCATGGCAGACTATCCGGCGCTGATCATGCACCGCTCTTATGAGGGCGACGGCGACCCGATGAAGGCGCTGGCGATCACCACCGGTCCTTGCGAGCTGGTGAAATGGGATGCCGAGACGAGTGCGGAGGTGCGGCGCAAGGACAAGCCGTGGTGGAAGGGCGAGTTCCATCTCGACGGCATCACATGGGTCGATTACGGCTCCGATCCCAACGCCATGCTGTCGGCCTTCGAATCCGGCGAGATCGACACCGACCACGAGACCGCCTCCGATGCCGTGTCGCAGACCGAAGACATGGGGCTTGAGAATTCCGAGATCGCCACCGGCTCGACCATCGTGGCGCGCTTCAATGTCGGCAATGCGCCCTATGACGACGTCAAGGTACGTCGCGCCGCCCAGCTTTCCGTCGACAATTCAGCCGTGCTGAAGCTCGGCATCGACGGTCGCGGCAAGCCTGCCGATAACCACCATGTCGGCCCGATGCACCCCGAATATGCCGATATCGGCCCGGCCAAGCGTGATCTGGATGAGGCAAAGAAGCTGCTTGCCGAGGCCGGCAAGGCCGACCACGAGTATGAGTTGATCTCGGTCGATGTCGAATGGCAAAAGAGTACCGGCGATGCGATCGCCGCGCAGATGCGCGAGGCAGGCTTGAAGATCAAGCGCACCGTGCTGCCGGCCGCGACCTTCTGGAACGACTGGAGCAAATACCCCTTCTCCTGCACGGAGTGGCTGGGACGGCCGCTCGGCGTCCAGGTGCTGGCGCTCGCCTACAAGTCAGGTGCGGCCTGGAACGAAAGTGCCTATGCCAACAAGGAGTTCGACGAACTGCTCGACAAGGCGCTGGCAATGCCCGACGCCAAGGCGCGCAAGGAGATCATGGCCAAGATCGAGCAGAATTTGCGTGACTCCGGCATCATCATCCAGCCCTACTGGCGCTCGGTCTATCGCACCTACCGCAAGGGCGTGCATGGCTGCGAGCAGCACCAGTCGCTCGAGCAGCATTTCGAGAAGGTCTGGCTGGAGAGCTGATCTGTTGATCTATTGTGGGCGCGTCAGGCGGTGGCTTGCCTGACGACGTCCGGAACCTGCGCGACCGACATCCGCTCGATGATGGTCGTCGGCAGGATAATCCTTTCGGGCGGCCGGTCATCGCCTTTCAGGCGGCGTATCAATAGCTCCGCCACGGATTTTCCCAGCGCATAGACCGGCTGGTCGATGACAGTGATGGGCGGCGTGGTCACGCTCGTCCAGTCGGCATCGTGGAAGGTGATCAGCGACATGTCCTGCGGAATGCGCAGGCCGCATTCCCGGATCGCCTTGAACAGTTCGAGGGCCACGACGCTGTCCGATGCGAGAATCGCCGTCGGCCGGTCTGGGCTCTGGAGCAATTCGTGCATCGCGGCCCGCGACGTCTCGGATCGCCCGGAGCCAAAATGGATGTTGCGTTCGGCTCGCTCTATGCCGGCTTCCCGGCAGGCATCGAGAAATCCTAGAATGCGCTCACGCACGGTGGACGTGTTGATCCTCGACTCGCCACCGCGAAAATCCCCCGACAATACCGCGGCGGTCATATAGGCGATCCTGGTATGCCCTGCCCGCGTCAGGATGCGGGTGGCGCGCAAGGCAGCATTGCGGTCATCGACGGTGACGGTGTCGACATCGAGGTCCGGCAGCGCCCGGTCGAGCAGCGCCAGGGGACAGGTGCCGCGCGCAATCTCCACGAGATGGGCGATTTCTCCGGATTGGGCGGGCGTGACGATCAGACCGTCAACCTGCTTTGCCATGAGAACGCGTATTGCATTCTTCTCGGCTTCGACCTGTTCGCCCGAATTGGCCAGGATGACGTTGATGCCCGACAGGCGCGCCGCGTCGCTGATGCCGCGCACCGCCAGCGAGAAGAACGGGTTCTCGATGTCGCCGACGACCACGCCGATACTGCCTGACCGTCCCGTCGTCATGCTGCGCGCCAATTCGTTTGGACGATAGTCGAGCGCCTTCGCCGCTTCGAGTACTGCGGCGCGCACCGTCTTGCTCACCCGGCCATAGCCACCCAGCACGCGCGCTGCAGTCGCTTTCGAGACCTTCGCCTGGCGGGCGACATCGCTGACGGTGATGGAGGGAGCCTTGGGCGGACGTTTCATTGTGGAAAAAATCGCTTCCGAATTCGTTGACGGATGGTCATTCCCGTGACTACAAATGTCAAGAGACCGGTCTCATTTACATTTGAGACCGGTCTCACAAGAAAAAGAGCGCCTGGAGGCGTCGCATCGCAAGCCGTATTGAAAATTGGCGCGTGTCCGCCGTGAAAGCAGCGCCCCCGCGGACCGATCTTCAGAGTGGAGAACAACCATGAGCATCAGAGGTCTTTTCACATCGAGCCCGCGGCAGCGCATCGGCTCCATGATCTTCGCCGTCACGCTGGCCGCCCTGTCCCTGCCCAAGGCCTGGGCCGCGGACAACCCGTATAATCTGATCGATGCCAAGACCATCAGTGTCGGCACAATGGGCGATGCAAAGCCCTATGCCTTCACGACCGCCGACGGCAAATTCACCGGCTTCGACCTCGAATTCTTCCTGAACGTGGTG
Organism: Mesorhizobium sp. IMUNJ 23033; assembly: GCF_044778005.1. Classification (NCBI taxonomy): domain Bacteria; kingdom Pseudomonadati; phylum Pseudomonadota; class Alphaproteobacteria; order Hyphomicrobiales; family Phyllobacteriaceae; genus Mesorhizobium; species Mesorhizobium sp. IMUNJ 23033. The sequence goes on along the minus strand of NZ_JBJACT010000007.1, from coordinate 57,366 downwards.
GGGCGGATGGGATTCAAGGCGGATCAGGTGACCTTCACCGGCCAGGAATTCTCCGCGCTCATGCCCTCGGTCGCCAATGAACGTTTCGATGTCGCGGTCGCCGCCATCGGCACGACTGCCGAGCGGAAGAAGAACGTCGATTTCTCCGACGGCTACCTGGCCGGATACCTTTCGGTACTGACGTCTGACGCCAAGATCACCGGCGCCGAAGGCCTGGCCGGCAAGCGCCTCGGCGTCGTTCAGGGAACGCTGCAGGAGATCTATGCCGCGAAGAATTTCAAGGACACTGACCTGGTGAAATTCCCTGACAACAACTCCGCCATCGCCGCACTCAACAATGGCACGGTCGATGCGCACTTCCTCGACTATGAGGCGGCGAAACAGTATGGCGAGCGCTATCCGGCGTTGAAGGTCGCGATCAATATCCCCTCCTTCGATGCACCGGCCGGCTTTGTCGTTCGCAAGGGCAACGACGCCTTCCGTGAAGCGCTCAACAAGGGCATTCACGAAGCGATGCAGGACGGCACCTGGAGGGATCTCTACCAGAAATGGTTCCCCGGATCGCCGATGCCGGAGCAATATCTCCCCAAGAAGAACTGAGCCGCGTGAGGCCGCCGGCGCGAATGCCGGCGGCCTCAAACAGGCATGAGCGATCACGCGGTGGCTTTGCCGCCGCGCAAGGCAGGTTGGCAGATGAACTGGCTCGAGAACCTTCAGCGCAGCTTTTTCGACTGGGACGCGATGGCATCGGTCCTGCCGGCGCTGCTTGCCGTCGGGCTGAAAAACACCCTGATCCTCGCGGCGGCTTCCACCGTGCTCGGCATCCTCTTGGGCATGATCCTTGCGGTGATGGGCATTTCGCGCTCCGCCTGGCTGCGCATCCCGGCACGCATATACACCGACATCTTTCGCGGCCTGCCGGCCATTCTCACCATCCTGCTGATCGGCCAGGGGTTCGCACGCATCGGCCGGGACATCTTTGGCCCCTCCCCCTACCCGCTCGGCATCCTGGCGCTCAGCCTGATTGCCGGCGCCTATATTGGCGAAATCTTCCGCTCGGGCATCCAGAGCGTCGAAACCGGCCAGATGGAAGCGTGCCGCGCGCTCAGCATGAGCTACGGCCAGGGCATGCGACTGATCGTGATCCCACAGGGTGTGCGCCGCGTGCTCCCTGCTTTGGTCAACCAGTTCATCGGCAACGTCAAGGATTCCAGCCTCGTCTACTTTCTCGGCCTGCTGGCGTCCGAACGAGAGATTTTCCGCATCGGCCAGGACCAGGCGGTGGTCACCGGAAACCTGTCGCCACTACTTCTGGCCGGCATGTTTTATCTCATCATCACCGTGCCGCTGACCCATGTGGTCAACACCATCGACAATCGCCTGCGGCTCGGCAAGCAGAAGCCCGGCGGCGTTGTCAGCGGCCTTGTCGAGGTCGGCGAACTGGAGAACACAGCCGGCAAAACCTCAGCATTGCCCACAGCCGCGCCGTCGGCCGTCAAGGCCGGCAGCCTGGAGGTTCTCGATCTCGACATGGCCTATGGCGAGCTTCAGGTGCTCAAGCAGATCCGGCTCAAGGTCGAGCCGGGGGCGGTCACCTGCGTCATTGGACCTTCGGGCTCCGGAAAATCGACGCTGCTGCGCTGCCTCAACCGGCTGGTCGAGCCGAAGGCCGGCGACGTGCTGCTCGACGGCGAGAGCATCCTGGCGACGAGACCGGAGACGCTGCGCCGGCGCGTCGGCATGGTTTTTCAGCATTTCAATCTGTTCCCGAACCATACGGCACTCGAGAACGTCATGCTCGCCCTCACCAAGATCAAGGGCATGGCGACAGACCAAGCCAGGCGCCAGGCGGAAGCGCGCCTTGCCGAAGTGGGCCTCGCGGCGCGAAAGGACTACCGGCCGAGCCGCCTGTCAGGCGGTCAGCAGCAGCGCGTGGCGATCGCCCGCGCGCTGGCGATGGATCCCGAAGTCATCCTCTTCGACGAGGTGACGAGCGCGCTCGACCCCGAACTCGTCAAGGGCGTTCTCAACCTGATGGCCGATCTCGGCCGCCGCGGCATGACGATGATCGTCGTCACCCATGAGATGGGCTTTGCCCGCAAGGTGGCGGACCAGGTCGCCTTCATGGACGAAGGCCGTATCGTCGAGGTCGGACCACCGGCGGAGCTATTCGACAGGCCGAAGAGCCCGCGGCTCAGGCAATTCCTCGCTGAGGTCCTATGAACGATGCCGCCGCGCCAAGCTGGCCGGGCCAGGCGCAGGGCATGACCCCGAAAAACCACTCGTCCGACCATCGAAAGCTGCATTCATGACCCACAATCCTGCCCTCAAGGTCGCCGTCATCGGCGGCGGCATCTTCGGCGTCTCCACGGCCGTCCATCTCGCCCGCCTCGGCGTGGAGACGACGATCGTCAATGACGGCCCGCTCGCCAATGGCGCGTCGTCGCGCTCGCTCGCCTGGCTCAATTCGGCGCGAAAGCGTTCGGCCGCTTATCACAAGCTCCGCATGCAGGGCCTCGATCGCTACCGGAAACTGGCCGCCGGCAACGATTGCGGTGCCTGGCTGCGCTTCGATGGCGGCCTCACCTGGGATGCCGACAATGCTTCCAACCAGATCCCGGAAATCTCCCGTCATGAACAGGCGATCGGCTATGAAACGCGCCTGCTCGCGCCTGGCGATATCGCCGCTGTCACCCCGGGTGTCGATGCAAAGGCGGTTTCGCGTCAGGGTGCGATCTTCAATGCCGGCGAAGGATGGGTCGACCTGCCCTCGCTCATCGGCCTGCTGCTGAAGGAGTTTCGCGAACGCGGCGGCCATGTCATCACCGATGGGGGTTCCGCCGACGTCTCGCTTGCCAACGGCCGTGTCAGCGGCGTGAGGACGGCCTCCGGCCAAGTGGTCGATGCCGATGCTGTCGTGGTCGCGACAGGCTCGGCGGTGCCGGGCATGGCGGCGAAGGTCGGCAAACGCATAGGTGACGGCACGACACGCGCGCTGCTTGTCCTCACCAAGCCGCTGCAGCACCCGCTCCGGGCCGTGCTGAACACGCCGCTCGTCGCCATCCGGCCGACGCCCAACGGCGCCTTCGCGCTCGACTCGGCCTGGTCCGAAGATGAAGTAATCGTGGGCGACGACGGCACGTACGAGGCGAAGCTGTCGACCATTGCAGGATTGCTCGATGAAGCCTCCAAGGTGCTGGAGGGAAACCCGACGCTCGCGCTGGCAAGCTATCACACCGGGCCAAAACCAATCCCCTCCGATGGCGAGCCGGTGATCGGCCAATTGACCGGCATTCCGGGCTATCACGTCGTCTTCAGCCATAGCGGCGCGACGCTTGGCCTCGTCGCGGGAGAATTGCTGGCCGGAGAAATCGTCAGCGGGACGCCAAATTCGTTGCTTGAACCGTTTCGCCCTGGACGGTTTGACAGCTGAGCGGAAGCAAGCGCCCGCCGAATGCCATTTGCCATGCGCGAGAATTTTGGCACAGATTGCGCCTGACTGACCATCGGCGCGAGAAGCAATCAGGCATGGATCATTTCGACCTCGGCTCCTACCGGCGTCCCATCTCCACCCATTCGGCGGAGACGCAGCGCTGGTTCGATATCGGGCTGAACTGGTGCTACGGCTTCAATCACGAGGAAGGGATAAGATGTTTCGAGAAGGCGCTGGAAACGGACCCTGACTGCGCCTTCGTGCATTGGGGCATCGCCTATGCCGCCGGACCTTTCTACAATCTGACCTGGAAGGAGCATGGCGAGGCCGAGGCGAACAGGGCGACGAAACTCTGCTTTGATCACATCCAGCTTGCGCGCGCCAATACCGATCAGGCGAGCACGGTCGAAAGGCGGCTGATCGAGGCGCTGGCCTGCCGTTTCCAGAAACCGCACCGCGTGCCGCCAGCGGAATTCGAGCATTGGGACGACGCCTATGCCGCCAAGATGCGGACGGTCTACCGCGACTTTCCCAACGACCACGATGTGATGGCGCTCACCGTCGAGGCGCTGATGATGCGCACTGTGCGGCGTCTGTGGGACCTCAAGACCGGCAAGCCGGCGCCGAACTCGGACGTGCTGGAGGCGCTCGAGGTCTGCGAGCGGTCGATCAAACTCTCAGACGAACGCGGTGTCGCGCAGCATCCGGCGATCGTCCATCTGCACATCCATCTGCTGGAAATGTCGACCATACCTGAACGCGGCATGCGCTCAGCCGACCGGCTCGGCACGATGTGTCCCGATGCTGGCCACATGAACCATATGCCGGGGCATATCTATGTTCTATGCGGTGAATACGAGAAGGCAAAACTCGCCAGCGAAAAGGCGGTGCGCGCCAACGACCTCTATCTGGCCTATGCGCAGGAGACTTCCTATTACCTGCTCGGCTGCTGCCACGACCTGCACCTGATGATGTTTTCTTGCATGTTCCTCGGTCAGCACAAACCGGCCCTGTGGGCGGCCGACAAGGTGCGCAACCTGGTGACGCGCGAGGTCGTGAGCATCCCGGACCGGCCGAAGCTGACGCAGACCGTGGAAGGCTACCACGCCATGAAATCGCATGTACAAGTGCGCTTCGGCCGCTGGCAGGAGATCATCGACGAGCCGATGGTTGGAGAGCCGGAGCTCTATGTGCTGACCACGGCCATGCAGCACTACGCCAAGGGCGTCGCGCATGCGACTCTTCGGGATTTCAAGGCAGCCGAAGAGGAGCGCGAGCGCTTCCACCTTCACCTGAGCCACATACCGCCGGAGCGGCGTTTCCTCAGTAACCCGACCCTCGCCTCGCTCGCCGTCGGCGCTGCCCTGCTCGACGGCGAGTTCGCCTATCACCAGGGCCGGCACGAGGAGGCCTATGTCCATTTGCGGCGAGCGGTCGAGCTCGACGACAATCTCTCCTACACCGAACCCTGGGCGTGGATGCACCCGCCGCGCCATGCGCTGGCCGCGCTGCTTTTGGACCAGGGGCACGCTGAAGAGGCCGAGCAGGTCTACCGCGACGATCTCGGCCTGAGCGGCACCGTGCAGCGCTGTGCCCAGCATCCGGACAATGTCTGGGCGCTGCATGGGCTGGTCGAATGCCTGAAGCGGCGCGGCGACACTGACGAGCTGTCGCTGCTGCAGGCAAGGCTCGCCGCCGCGCTGGCCCGAACAGACGTGCCGATCACCTCGTCCTGCCTCTGCCGAACAAGCGTGCAGTCAGCGCATAGCTGCTGTCATTGAAGATGGCCTAAGCCACCTTCACCGGTGCCGCCGCTCTCAGCAGCATGCCGAACAGGTCGCGCGGCTCGTCGGGGTCGGCCAGCATATCGAGCTCCTGGTAGAGGCCAGTCGATGCGAGTTGATCGCGGACATAGCGCAGCGCCGAAAAATCCTCGATGGCGAAGCCGACGGAATCGAACAGGGTGATCTGGCCGGGCTCGTGCCGCCCTTTGGCCACGCCGGCAATGACCTGCCACAGCTCGGTCACCGGATGGTCGGCAGGAAGCTGCTGTATCTCGCCCTCGATGCGGGTCTGCGGCGGGTATTCGACGAAAATGTCTGAGCGCAGCAGGATGTCGCGGTGCAGCTCGGTCTTGCCGGGACAATCGCCACCGACCGCGTTGATGTGGACACCGGAGCCGACCATGTTGTCGGTGAGAATGGTGGCGTACTGCTTGTCGGCGGTGACGGTGGTGATGATCGGAGCGCCCTCGACTGCCTCTTGCGCGGTTCCGCAGGCCACCATATCGAAGCCGAGGCCGGCGAGATTGCGGATGCATTTTTCCGTCGCCGCGCGATCAATGTCGAAGAAGCGCAGCTTGCGCACTCCGAGCACGGCCTTGAAGGCCAGCGCCTGGAATTCGGCCTGGGCGCCGTTGCCGATCAGTGCCATGCAATCAGCATTGGGCGGCGCCAAGTGCTTTGCCGCCAGCGCCGACATCGCCGCCGTGCGCAGCGCCGTCAGTATGGTCATTTCCGACAGCAGCACCGGATAGCCATTGTGGACGTCGGCCAGCATGCCGAAAGCGGTCACCGTCTGGCGGCCCTCGCGCATGTTCTTGGGATGGCCGTTGACATATTTGAAGCCATAGACCTCGCCATCGCTGGTCGGCATCAGTTCGATGACGCCCTCGGCGCTGTGCGAGGCGACGCGCGGCGTCTTGTCGAAGGCCTCCCAGCGGCGGAAGTCGTCCTCGATGTAGCCAGCAAGCTCGGTAAGAAAACGCTCGACGCCGATCTTCAGCACCAGCTTCATCATGTGATCGACGCTGACGAAGGGAACGATGTTGAGATTGGGGATCATGGTCTCGCGTCCTCCCGCCTTTGCCGGCGGCAATCAGTCATTGCGCTGCGTATTATACGCCTTCATCACGGAAGCGAGTGCAGGATCGCGCGCCTCGAGCGGCCAATCGCGGCGCTGGTGGCCACGAACAGGCGCGGCCTTCAGCCATGTTCGGGCTGAAGGCCAATGTGCAGGAGTTCATGATGTGGTGAGAACCCTCCCCGTCAGGAGAAGATCTCCGCCAGTTCGTCGACGCTGGTGCCTTCCTTGACCTGGCGCAGCTCGACATAGCTGACCGCGGCGGCGACCGACAGCAGCATCGACATCACGCTCTGCACCAGCCCGGCCACGATCGTAGCGATAGTGCCGTGAAACAGGTAGACAACCACGCCAACCGCCGCCTGGATGACCATGGCAATGATGATCAGGACCAGGAACAGGCCGAACAGCGACCAGCGGCTGCCCTTGGTCAGGGCGCGGCTGCGCGACATGGAGCCGAACACGCCGAGCCGTTCCTGGATCAGAACCGGCACCGAAACCGACCAGCCGAGCCACAGGATGATGCCGGGCACGATCAAGGCGATCATGGCCAGGCCCGACCCCAGAGCAACGAGGAAACCTATCGCCAGCGTCGGCAGCAGAAAGCGAATGGCGATCTGCAGGCAGTCGCCAAAGGTCGGACGCTTGCCGTTCAAATCCTCGATCGTGGCCTGCACAAGTGCTGACTGAAGCAGCAGCGCTAAAATGGAGCTTATGAAAATGGCGACAAACGTGACCCAGGAATTGCGGAGCGCGAAGGTGGGATCGGCCGCGGCGCCTGGATCGGCCTGCAGGATCGCTTGCATGCGCGATTCGGTCCACAGCTGGATAAGGATCGTCGGCAGGCCTGAAAACAGCAAAGCCAAACCCACGTAAAGTCCGATGTTGCGGCCAACAACGGCAAAGGTGTTGTTGAACACCCTGCCGACCTGAAATTTTTCGGGCCGTTCCAGTGTCGTCGAAGTCATGATGCACCCCCCGTGCTCACCGCCGCGTGTAGACTGGCGGACTCGATAGTAAATTTGCCAAGATTGAAGGTCGCCGTCCAGCCCACTTGCAATTCTTATTCTGCATTGCCACTGTCGGCGCGGAACCGCAGGTTGCAGGGGGCGAGCGGGTGGCAAATGCAGGGCTGGGCACAGCGGACGCCGAATGGCTGGCCAAGATGCACAAGCAGTTGCTTGCGGATGATTCGATTCAGTTCGGCCTGCCGGCCCTTGTTCAGCCTGAACCGCCCGAATGGCTGAAGCCGTTGCTGGAGATGCTGGAGCGGCTCGGTCCCTATATGATCTATCTGTTCTGGGCCGCGGTGATATCGGGCGCGGCCATCATCCTGCTGTTGATCGTGCTTGAAGTGAGAGGCGTCGCCTGGCGCCTGCCGTGGCGGCGCGCGCGCAAGGAGACCGAGGCGGAAGAGGCATGGCGCCCCGACGCAGGCGAAGCCCAGATCCTGCTGTCGGAAGCGGACGCGCTTGCCGCGCGAGGCGACTATGACGAAGCCGTCCATCTTCTGCTTCGCCGCAGCGTCGCCGACATTGCCGGCCGCCTGCCCGACTTCCTGCGGCCGTCTCTGACCTCGCGCGACATCGCCAATGCGCCTTCCCTGCCGGCGCGGGCCCGCGGTGCCTTCAGCGAGATAGCGCGCATCGTCGAGGCCGCGCTGTTCGCCCGCCGGCCGGTCGGCGCCGAAGGCTGGCAACAGGCGCGCGGCGCTTATGAGCGATTCGCCTTCCGGGACGCCTGGGCATGAGCGCTTCGGCAGCCGAGGCGGCACAGGAACCGTTCAGCCGCAGAACGCTGTTCTGGGGTATTTTCGCCAGCCTGCTTGCGGCGGCCGGTTTCTTCCTGCTCTCCACCTATGCCCCCGATTTCCGTACGCCTGGCAATGGCGGGCCAACGCCATTGTCCAAGGGCGGCTCCGGCTATGCCGGCCTGGTGGAATGGCTGAAATTGACCGGCGAGCCACCGTCGATGGCGCGCAACGAGGACGACCTTGCCAGCGACAAATTGCTGATCGTCACCATCTCGCCCGAGAGCGACCCGGAGGCGCTCACCCGGATACTCGATCTGCGCAAAGACCTCAGCACGCTCTTCGTGCTGCCGAAATGGCAGACGTTCCCGCTGCTGGAGCACGAAGGCTGGGAGACCAAAGTCGGGCGGCTGCCCGACACGGTCGTAAATGAATGGCTCGGCCGGATCACCAAGGCAAAGCTCGGCGTCGGCCAAAGCACGGTCGAGAAGCTCGACATCGAAAGCAGGCTGGTAGCCGCGCCCGAGGATATGCAGTGGGTGGCCGAGGAGCATCCGCTGATCGCGGCGGGCAACGGCAAGGCCGTTCTCACCGAACTCGCCGACAAGCCTTTCTACATCCTGACCGACCCCGACCTGATCAACAACGCCGCGCTCAAGGACCCGGACAAGGCTGCAGCGGCGCGCGACCTGATCGCCTTCCTGACACCCGACGAAGGGACGGTCATGTTCGACCTCACCCTGCACGGCGCGGGGCGCAAATACGATCTCGCCAAGCTCCTAGTCGAGCCGCCGTTCCTGGCACTGACGCTGACCATCCTCGCCGCTTCGGCGCTGGCCTTCCTGCACGGCCTTGGCCGTTTCGGGCCGCCGCGTGCCGAGGAGCGCGCTATCGCCTTCGGCAAGCGGGCGCTGGTCGACACCACGGCGATGCTGCTCAGGCGCGCCGGACGGCTGGAGGAGCTGGGCGACCGCTATGGCGCCCTGGCGCGGGCGCGCGCCGCGGCACTGCTCGGCGCGCCGCACGGCCTGCAGGGCGAAGCGCTCGACCACTGGCTGGATTCCCGCGACAAGGACGAGGCCGGCGGCTTTACTGTGCGCCTGCAGGCCGCAAACGATGCCAGGACCCTAGCGCAAATGCATGAGGCAGCAGAACGGCTGCATGACTGGACGGCAAGGAGGCTCAGTGAACGTCGATGATGTGAAGACCCTGGCGAATGCGATCAGGGAAGAGGTGGCGAAGGCGATCACCGGCCAGCATGACACGGTCGACCTGATGCTGACGGCCTTGTTCGCCGGCGGGCATATCCTGCTTGAGGGACCGCCAGGCACCGCCAAGACGATGACGGCGCGCTGCTTCGCGCAGGCGCTCGGCGTCGCCTATGGGCGCATCCAGTTCACGCCCGACCTGATGCCCGGCGATATCGTCGGATCGAACATCTACAATTTCCAGACCGGGCAATTCACGCTGACGCGCGGCCCGATCTTCTGCGACCTGCTGCTCGCCGACGAGATCAACCGCACGCCGCCGAAGACGCAGGCAGCGCTGCTGGAAGCCATGCAGGAACACGCCGTGACCTTTGACGGCACCACGCATTCGCTCGGCCAGAACTTCATGGTGGTTGCGACGCAAAACCCGATCGAGCATCAGGGCGTCTATCCGCTGCCGGAAGCCCAGCTCGACCGCTTCCTGTTCAAGCACCGGGTGAGCTACCCCGACGCGCAGGAGGAACGCGCCATCATCGTCCATCATGGCGGCGGCTCCGCCTCGCATGACATCAAGCAATACGGCATCGAGGCGCAGACCGACCGCAAGACGCTGGAGAAGGCGCTTGCCACCGTCGGCGATGTCACGCTCGTCGACGATGTCGTCGGCTACATTGCCTCGCTGGTGCGCGCCACACGCCAAAGCCCGGAACTGGAGGTCGGCGCCAGCCCGCGTGCCGGCGCTATGCTCGCCCGGGCAGCGCGGGCGCGGGCGGCGTTGGACGGACGTGCCTATGTGATCCCCGACGACGTCAAAGCGCTCGCCGTGCCGGCGCTCCGCCACCGTGTCATCCTGTCGCCCGCGGCACAGATCGACGGGCGGCTGGTCGAGCAGATCGTGTCCGACCTTGTCGACCAGACGGAAGCGCCGCGTTGATCTATCCCAGCGGCAGAGCGATCTGGGCAGCGGCGGCGGGGGCCATCCCTGCCTTCCTGGTGGCGCTGGCATTGCCGTCGCTCTGGTATCTCGGCTTGCTGTGGATCTGTCTGTTGCTTGCCTTCCTGGCGGTGGATGCGGCCGCCGGACGCGGACGGGCATCGCTCAGCGCCAGCCTCGACGCGCCGCCGCAGATCGGCGTCGGCGGTCGCTTCAACCTGCAGATCGCCGCCCGCTTTGCCGGCCGGCCGCGGGCACTGCAGGCGCGGGTCGGGCACGATACGCGGCTAACGCCTGTCGCAGGCAGTGGCGGCGCGCTGGCTCCGACCAGGGACGGCGGAACGCTCGACCTGCAGTTCGAGGCATTGCGGCGCGGCATTGCCAGCTTCGATCGCCTGTGGCTGCGCTGGCGCGGACCGTTCGGGCTGGTCTGGAACCAGGTCGTGCTGCCGATGGACAAGAAGGTGGCGGTGCTGCCCGATGTCAGCAGTGCCCGCGACGAGGCGATCACCCTTCTGCAGCGCTCGGCACTGGCCGACGGCCATGCCCAGCGCCGCGCCGGTCAGGGCCGCGAGTTCGAGTCGCTGAAGGACTACCAGCCCGGCATGGGCCGGCGGATGATCGACTGGAAGCGCAGCGCCCGCCATGGCAAGCTTTTGGCGCGCGAATTCCGGGTCGAGGAGAACAACAACATCGTGCTCGCCATCGACAGCGGGCGCCTGATGTGCGAGCCGGTCGACGGCGTGCCGAAGGTCGACCGTGCCGTGACGGCCGCACTTTTGTCGGCCTTCATCGCGCTGAAGGGCGGCGACATGGTCAGCCTGTTCTCGTTCGATGCGCGGCCACGCGTCACCAGCGGCGCGGTGCGCGGTTCCGCCAGCTTCGCGATGATCCAGAAGCGCGCGGCCGAGATCGACTATTCCAGCGAGGAGACCAATTTTACGCTCGCGCTGACCACGCTGTCGGCCAAGCTCGACCGCCGCTCGCTGGTCATCGTCTTCACCGATTTCGTCGACCCGATCAGCGCCGAACTGATGCTGCGCACCGTCGGCCGGCTGACCGAACGGCATCTGGTGCTGTTTATGATGATGAAGGATGTCGAGCTGGAAACGCTGGCCGACATGCCGCCCGCCGCCCCCGAAGACGTCGCGCGCGCCGTCACCGCCGGCAACCTGCTCAGGGAGCGGCAAGTGGTGATCGGCCGGCTCAGGCTGCTTGGCGCGCATGTCATCGAGGCCAGCCATCAGCGGCTTGGCCCGGCGCTGGTCGAGCGCTACCTGCAGCTCAAGCAGGAGGATTTGCTGTGACGATGCAAGCCGGCACCAATGCCGTACGCCAGTCGCTGGCCAGCTTCCGCCAGGAGCGCGAGGCGGATTGGAAGGCGTTCGAGGCGCTGCTGGCGCGTGTCGAGAAACGGGCGCCGCGCGCGCTGTCGGAGGAGGAATTGCTGTCGCTGCCCCTGCTCTACCGGTCGGCACTGTCTTCGCTCTCGGTGGCGCGGGCGACATCACTCGACAATGCCCTGGTCTCCTATCTCGAATCGCTCTGCCTGCGCGGCTATTTCTACCTCTACGGCGCGCGCCGCGGCCTGCGGCAGCGCATCGGCGATTTCTTCCTGCATGACTGGCCGCACGCCATTCGCGACCTGTGGCGCGAGACGCTGGTGTCCGTCGGGCTGACCGCGGTAGGCGCCGGCGCCGGCTACTGGCTGGTGGCGTCCGACAAGGGCTGGTACGACGCCATCATCGCGCCTGGCCTGGCCGGCGGGCGCAATCCGGATTCGTCGGCCGAGATGCTGCGCAGCGTGCTCTATGACGGCGCCAGCAGCGAATTCCTGTCGAGCTTCGCCGCCTATCTTTTCACGCACAATACGCAGGTGGCGATCCTGGCCTTCGCGCTGGGCTTCGCCTTTGCCGTGCCCAGCGTGCTCATCATCCTGATGAACGGCTGCATGCTCGGCGCGATATTCCAGATCTACGCGGCCAAGGGGCTGGGCTTCGAACTCGGCGGCTGGCTCTCCATCCACGGCACCACCGAGATGTTCGCGATCGCGCTGGCCGGCGCCGCCGGCATGCGGATCGGCACGCGCATCGCCTTTCCCGGCGAACTGCCCCGCATGGCGGCCGCCGCCCAGGCCGGGCGGGTGGCCGCGACGGCCATGGTCGGTGTTGTGGTTATGCTTTTGTTTGCCGGCCTGCTCGAAGGCATCGGCCGGCAGACGATCACCAGCGATGGCGCGCGCTATGCCATAGGCGGCGGCATGCTGGCGCTATGGAGCGCCTATTTCTACCTGTTCCGGCTGGTGCGACATGGCTAGACGCGCTGCCTTTGTCGCGGCACGACCGCTGATCACGCCGGAGGGTGTCGATCTCAGGGTCAGGCTTGCCGACGCCGGCACGCGGGCTTCCGCCTTCCTGCTCGATGTCGTGATCATCTCCACCGCGACGGTGGTGATCACTATCGTCGCGCTGTTCGGGTTGAGAGGCCTTGGCGCCCACGAGCTGCAGCCGCTCTTCATAGTCTGGATCATCCTGATCTTCCTGCTGCGCAATGCCTATTTCATCGCCTTCGAGGCCGGCCGGCGCGCAGCGACACCCGGCAAGCGGATCGTCGGCATACGGGTCGCCTCGCGCAGCGGCGCGGGTCTCACGATCGATCAGGTGATCGCGCGCAATCTGATGCGCGAGATCGAAATCTTCCTGCCGCTGTCCATCCTCGCCGGGCGCGGCGGCGCCGGCGTCGCCGACACGCTGACGACGATCTTCGGGCTGGTGTGGGCGCTGCTGTTCGCGCTCTTCCCGCTCTTCAACCGCGACCGCCTGCGCATCGGCGACCTGCTGGCCGGCACTTGGGTGGTCGAGGCGCCGAAGCTGGCGTTGGTCGAGGATCTGTCGCTGCGGCAGGATCCGGTCGCCAACGCGTTTCACTTCAGCCAAGCCCAGCTCGACGCCTATGGCATCGCCGAACTGCACAAGCTGGAAGAGGTGCTGCGCCGCGACGACTATTTCGCACTAAGGGCCGTCGCCGATACGATCGGGCGCAAGATAGGTGCAGCGCCGCAAGCTCACGACGCGCGCGCGTTCCTGACCGCCTATTACGGAGATCTCAGGGCGCATCTCGAGCGCAAGCTTTTGCTCGGCACCCGCAAGGCCGACAAGCACGCGCGGTAGCAACCGCCGAACCGGCGATGATGGCTCCAAGTGCCTGGCGCCAAACGTGGAAACGTCGGCGCTGCCCCTCATCCGCCTGCCGGCACCTTCTCCCCGTATAGTGACGGGGAGAAGGGGGATTTATCGCGACGTTGGCGCCTATTCCGCAACGCTGGTAGTTGGCGAAGCCATCTGCGACAGCGTCTTTCTCCCCGTCACCATACGGGCAGAAATGCCCGGCAGAGCAATGAGGGGCGGCGCCGACTTGCGATATCCGATGCCCTCTCGGCGCTCTTGCTCCTACCCCACCCACTTCTCGTAATCGGACACCAGAAGGTGAACTGGTGCGACGTCCTCGTCGATGTTCGAAAAACGGCCGATCGGCTCGCGGAAGACGTTGTCGGTGAGGTCATCGTTGACGGTCGAGACTTCGCCGATCAGCACATCCTTGCCCTCGGCCCAGAAGGCGTGCCAGACGCCCGGCATCAGCGTGACGCTCTGGCCCGGATCGAGCTTCAGCAGCCCGCCGGCCGGCAATCTGTGGATGGTTCCGTCGACAGGCACCGACACTTCGGCCTTGGGATCGATACCGCCGTCGCGATCGTGCATGAACAGTTCCAGCACCAGCTTGCCACCGCCGCGGTTGATGATGTCCTCGGCCTTGATGTTGTGGCGATGCATTGGCGACAGCTGGTCCTTGCGCGAGATCATGATCTTCTCGGCATAGAGCATGCCCATTCCCTTTTTCATGTCCGCGTAAACGCCGTTGCGCACGGTGAACAGGAACAGGCCGAGTTCGTCGAACTTCTCCTGGCCGTAGTCGGTGATGTCCCAACCGAGCCGCGAGGTGAAAATGGCCGCGGAGTCAGCCTTGCGCGCCTTCATCTCTTCCGGGCTCCAGTAGGCGAAGGGCGGCATGATGTAGCCGAACGAGCGGATGAAGGCGTCGGCGTCGCGGATGATGTCGTTGATGGTGGAGCGTTTCATGGTCGTGATCCCTTCTTCAGGCGGCGCCTACAGCGCATAGCCGAACACCGATCCGGTGTCGACGCAAACTCTATACTGGCCTCATGACATCCGGACCGATCGGGGCCATAAGTCCAGCCAAATCCCAAGGTGACAATCCATGCGCAGCATAGACGACCTCGATACGCCGGCGATCCTGATCGATGCCGCCCGCGCCGAAGCCAACATCAAGCGGGCGCAGGCGCATGCCGACCGCCATGGACTGAAGCTCAGGCCGCATATCAAGACCCACAAGCTGCCCTATTGGGCGAAGAAGCAGGTTGCGGCCGGCGCGGTCGGCATCACCTGCCAGAAGATCGGCGAGGCCGAGGTGATGGCCGATGCCGGGCTGACAGATATTTTTCTCCCGTACAATATCCTCGGCCGCGCCAAGCTGGAGCGACTGAAGGCGCTGCATGGCCGCGTCACGCTGTCGGTGACGTCCGACAGCAGGGAGACGCTGGAAGGGCTCGCCGCCACATTCACCGATGCCGGCCATCCGCTGCCGGTGCTGGTCGAATGCGACACCGGCATGGGCCGCTGCGGGGTGCAGACGGCCGATGAGGCGGTCGCGCTGGCGCGCGAGATCGACAAGGCCAGGGGCCTTCGCTTCGGCGGGCTGATGACCTATCCGGCGGCCGGCCGCGCGGCTCAGGCCGAGTCGTGGCTCGTAGATGCCAAACAAGCGCTGGCGGCAGCAGGTCTCGCCTGCGACCGCATCTCCAGCGGCGGCACGCCCGATATGTGGCGCTCGGGCGAGGACAGCGTCGTCACCGAATATCGGCCCGGCACCTACATCTATCTCGACCGCTACCAGGTCGCCAAAGGCGTCGGCAGCCTCGACGATTGTGCGCTGACGGTGCTGTCGACGGTGGTCAGCCATCCGACGCTGGCGCGCGCCATCCTCGATGCCGGCAGCAAGGCGCTGTCCAGCGACACGCTGGGGCTGGCCGATTTCGGCGAGCTGCTGGGCATTCCGGGCGCGAGGATCGCCGGATTGAGCGAAGAGCATGGCAATGTCACGCTTTCAGATGGCGCCAAGCTTCGCATCGGCGAGCGCGTGCGCGTCGTGCCCGACCATTGCTGCGTCGTCACCAATTTGTTCGACCAGGTGCATCTGATCGACGGCGACAAGGTGCTGGAAACGCTGCCGGTGGCTGCGCGCGGCCGGATGGGGTGAGGAGCGGTAGCTGATCTTCGACTGAGGTCAGTTAGCCTGCCGCGCCGCCACACGGCGCATCGAGATGACGCGGCGTCGGCGGATTTCCGTGCGCATGGCCATCAGATGCAGGGCGAAGAACAGCACGGTGAAGCCGAGCGCCATCACCAGCAGCGGTCGCAACATCGAGGGATCGATGGCCGAGCCGCCCATGCGGAACACCGAAGCCGGCTGATGCAGCGTGTTCCACCAGTCGACCGAGAATTTGATGATCGGGATGTTGATGAAGCCGACCAGCGTGATGATGGCAGCGGCCCAGGCGGCGCGGCTTGCGACATCGAGTGCCCGGGTCAGTGCTATGATGCCGAGATACATCAGGAACAGCACGAAGACCGAGGTTAGTCGCGCGTCCCACACCCACCAGGTACCCCACATCGGCTTGCCCCAGATGGAGCCTGTGATCAGCGCAAGTGCCGTGAAGACGGCGCCGATCGGAGCCGCCGATTTCAGCGCCACATCGGCCAACGGATGGCGCCAGACCAGCGTGCCCAACGCCGAGATCGCCATCAGCGTGTAGCACATCATGGCGAGCCAGGCGAAAGGCACGTGAATGTACATGATGCGCACGGTGATGCCCTGCTGGAAGTCCTCAGGTGCTGCGAAGCTCATGTAGAGGCCGGCAGCGAGCAGGATGGCGGCGACCGAAGCCAGCCACGGCACGAGCCTATCGGCCAGCCCGACGAAGCGCGTCGGGTTGGCAATATCCATCCAGCCGGCAAGGCGTGAGGTGGTGTCGCTCATGCGGCCTTACATAGACCGGCGGCGTGTTTGGGGCAATCGAGTGGTTGTCGCAGGCGAGGCAGGCTCTTCCTTCTCCCCGTGGGAGAAGGGAAAGCCGTCCCGCTTAAGCCGCTTCGTTCACTGTCCGGCTGAGGCGACGGACTTCTTCGTCGTTGAGCAGGCCGCCGGCGCGCAGCAGGCTGGCGAAGCGGCCGTTGCGCAGCGACAATTCGGCAAAGCCACCGAACTCGACCACCCTGCCCTTGTCCATGAACACGACCAGGTCGGCGTCGCGGACCGTGGTCAGGCGGTGGGCGATGATGAAGGTGGTGCGATCGCGGCGCAACTCGTCGATCGCTTCCTTGACGCGGTCCTCGGTCTCGACGTCGAGCGCGCTGGTGGCCTCGTCGAGGACCAGGATCGGCGCATCCTTGAGCACGGCGCGGGCGATGGCGATGCGCTGGCGCTCGCCGCCCGAAAGCTGGCCGCCGCGCTCGCCGACCACCGTGTCGTAGCCAGCGCTCTTCGACAGGATGAAGTCCTGCGCGGCGGCGGCATTGGCGGCGGCGTGGACCTCGTCATAGGTCGCCTCGGCGCGACCGACGCGGATGTTGTCCTCGATCGAGCGGTTGAGCAGGCCGGCATCCTGGAACACGGTGGCAATCGAATGGCGCAGGGACTTGCGGGTCACCGAACGCGTATCGATGCCGTCGATCAGGATGCGGCCGTTGGACGGCGTGAAGACGCGCTGCAGCAGGTTGATGAGCGTCGTCTTGCCGGCGCCCGTCGGGCCGACGATGGCGACCGTCTGGCCTGCCTGGACTTCGAACGACACGTCGTCGACACCCTGGCCGGAATTGGCGAACTCAAAGCCGACATGTTCGAAACGGACGTGACCGGTGACGTTGACGAGGTCGCGCAGACCGTCGGGCTCGGCGGTTTCGGCGGCCGAGTCCTCGAGGCGGTAGAAGTCCTCTAGCTTGGCGCGGGCCTCGGAGATCTGGTTGGCGAAGGCCGACATCTGGTCGAGACGGGCGATCAGCAGCGTGGCGAAGCCGGTAAAGGCGATGACGTCACCGATGCGCAGTTGGCCATGGGTGACCAGATAGGCGCCGATCAGCAGCACAATCATCATCGAGATGGTCGACGACAGGCGATGCAGCGCGTTGGCGATCGCCCACCAATCGAGCACCGGGTTCTGCGCATCGAGCAGGTTCTTGACGTAACGCTTCAGCGCCTCGGTCTCATGGCCGATGCGGTTGTAGCTCTGCAGCACGGCGACGTTGCTGACGGAGTCGGTCACATGCGCGAACACGGTGTGGTAGTGCCGCTCGACCGCTGCCTGGCCTGCCTTGGTGCGGCGCATGACCAGCCGGCCGATGCCGACATAGAGGGCGCCGAGCGCAAGCAACACCATCGACATGCGAACGTCCATGCTGAGCGCGGTCGGGATCAGCAGCGCCAGGGCGACAGCCGTCGACAGATGCTGGCGCATGAATTCGAGCCACAGGCTGAACAGGGTCTCCACCGCGCGCAGCAGCGTGTGGAGCGAATTGGAGGTGCCGCGCTGGTGATGCCAGGCGAGCGGCATCGTGATCACGCGCTCGAACGACTGGCACAGAACTTCGCTGCGCCGCTTATGAGCGAAACGGTCGGCGCCGCGCGCCACCAGCACGAAGGCGACGATGTTGAAGGCACCAAGGCCGGCCCACAATCCCAGCGTCGAGAACACCGAGCCATGCTCGGAGATGGCATCGATCACCCGTCCGAACATGATCGGCTCGAGGATGGCGATAATGGCAAGCGCGACGTTCGCGCCGCAGATCAGCGCGACGCGCTTTCTGTCGGCCGCGAGATAACCCAGCGCTCTCCAGTAGATTTGCAGAAGTGACACTTCAGCTACTCCGCCAAAAGTTTTATTGTGCACCGCACCATTTCTTGACACGTACCGGTTAACGCGTCGCAAAACAATGCCCGTCTACCTCTTCCGTTCCCAATTCGCGAACAAAAGATGACGACGCTGCGAAATCTGTCGTGATCACCTAACGGTTTGAGATAAAAGGTGAAATGTCAGCCTTGCGGCAAAATCATGGCAGCGCCGAAGCGCTGCCACATTTTTAATCACCGGAAGCTTGCGTAGCTGGGTCTAATAGATCGAGCCGGCCGTTCGCCAAGATGATCCGCAAATAAAGACGAGAGAGTACTGCCCGCCCCGAAGGACGTGCAGATAGTGCTTCAAGCCTTTGATGTCACGCAGGTATCCTGACAACCACCTCGACCTTGTCGCCGGCCTTCGGCTCAAAGGACGAGGATTTTGTCTTGGTTCCATTGACCTCGAGCGAGATGGATTTGGCCTTTTTGTCGCGGATGACACGAACCTTGACCTCGGCCTCCAGCATCTTGAGCGTCGCCGCATAGCCGTCCCAATGGCCGGGGAGTTTCGGCCGGAACGTGATCTGCTTGCCGCGCCGCTCGATGCCCAGAATGCCTTCGACCGCAGCCCGGTAAAGCCAGCCGGCCGACCCGGTGTACCAGGTCCAGCCGCCACGACCGCCCTTGCTTTCCCCGGCATAGATGTCGGCCGCCACGACATAGGGCTCGACCCGATAATGCTCGGCGGTAGCCTCGTCGGCGGAATGGTTGACCGGGTTCAGCATCGAGAAGCATCGGTAGGCGTCGTCGGTGCGGCCCATCTCGGCCAGCGCGATGACGAACCATGTCGCCGCGTGGGTGTACTGGCCGCCGTTCTCGCGTACGCCCGGCGGGTAGCTCTTGATGTAGCCCGGGTCCTTGTCGGTCCTGGAGAAGGGCGGCGTGAACAGCTTGACGATCTTGAGCTCGTCGTCGACGAGCATCTTTGTCGCCTGCTGCATGGCGGTGGTCGAGCGCGCCGGATCGCCCTCGCCCGACAGCACGCTCCACGACTGAGCAATGGAGTCGATCTTGCACTCTGCGGAGTTGTGCGAGCCGAGCGGGCTGCCGTCGTCGAAGCTGCCGCGGCGATACCATTGGCCGTCCCAGGCGGTGCTTTCCAGCGCCCGCTTCAGCGCGTCGGCGTGCTTTGTCCAGGTTTGTGCGCGCTTGGTGTCGCCCTGCGTCTTGGCGATGGGGGCGAAGTCGCCCAGCGTCTTCAAGAGAAACCAGCCCAGCCAGACGCTCTCACCCTTGCCGCCTTCGCCGACGCGGTTCATGCCGTCGTTCCAGTCGCCGCCGAGGATCAGCGGCAAGCCGGCGGGGCTGCTGCGCTTGATGGCAAGATCGAGCGCCCGCGCGCAATGGTCGTAGAGCGAGGCATGCGTCTTGGAAATCTCCGGCGTGAAGAAGGCATCGTGCTCGCCTTCGCCGAGTTCCTGCCCGTCGATGAACGGCAACTGCTCCTTCAGGATGCCGGCATCGCCGGTCACGTCGATGTAGCGGCTGGTGGCGTGGGCGAGCCAGACCACGTCGTCCGAGATCATGGTGCGCACACCGGCGTCGGTGCGCGGCAGCCACCAATGCTGCACATCACCCTCGGGGAACTGCCGGCGCGCCGCATTGAGTATCTGGTCGCGCGCCAGCTTTGGATCATGCGCCAAGAGCGCCAGCGTGTCCTGCAGCTGGTCGCGGAAGCCGAAGGCGCCGCTCGCCTGGTAGAAGGCGGACCGGGCACGGATGCGGCAGGCGAGGCTCTGGTAGGGCAGCCAGTGGTTGACCATGGCGTCGAGCGCCTTGTCGGGCGTTTCGACCTGGATGGTATCGAGGAAGCCGCGCCAGACGCGCTCATTGTCGGCCAGACGCTGGTCGAAATCCTTGCCGCGATGGGTCTGCACCAGCGCGCTCGCCTCTTCGACAGAGGCCGCGTCGCCGAGCAGCCAGAACAGCGTCACGTCGCCGCCGGCGGGGATGTCGACATCACTGGCGATCGCGGCACAGGGATCATCACCGGCTTCGACGCGGTCGGACAGGTTGGCACCCGCCAGCACCGCCTGCGGATACTCGCTGCTGCCATGCCTGCCGATGAACTCGCTGCGGTCCGCCGTCACCGAATGCACCGGGCCGCCGGCGGCCAGGAAGGCCACCCGCTCGCTGAAATCGAGCCCATAGGGATTTTTCGCCAGCAGCGCGCCGGTCGCGGCATCCCGCGACGGGACGATGGTCGCCGCTGTGCGCGAGCGATGGCCGCCAAGCACCCATTCGGCGTAGGCATAGATGCGCAGCCGCGCCGACACCGAGCCGGAATTTTGGATACGCAGCCGGGTGATCTTCACCGGATCGTCCGCGTCCACCACATGCGTCAGGTCCATCGACAGCGGCCCACGCTTCGAGCGGAAGGTCGAAAAACCCTGTCCGTGCCATGTTTCGTAGGTCATGGCGGGATCGCGCAGCACGGCGGCCGTCGGCGAGAATGCCTTGCCGCTGGCGTGGTCGTAAATGTAGATGCCCTCGCTCGGCCGGTTCGAGACCGGATCGTTCGACCATGGCGTCAGCTGGTAGTCGCGACTGTTGCGGCTCCAGGTGAAGGCCGCGCCCTCGGCCGAGACATGGAAGCCGAACGAGGCGTTGGAGATGACGTTGATCCAGGGCTGGGGCGTTGTGCGGTGGCCGGTCAAACGGGTGACGTAGTGGCGGCCGTCGCCGTCGAAGCCGCCAAAACCGTTCCAGAGGCTCAAGCCGCTGCCGTCGGCGCTGCTTTCCGCCGAGGCGCGCGCCATGAAGGCCGGTGCCGGCAGTGATGGCTCGCGAGGGCCCGCTGCGCCCGGCGCCGGCTGCAGGGCATCACGCGCCTGCAGCGCCGCCGCCTCGGCGCGCTCGATCTGGTCGAAGATCGTGCCGTTGCGCGTGTGCAGCACGACACGGGCAACCGCGAGCAAGGTCTTGTAGGTGGCCTCGTCCATCAGGTCGCGGCGTACGGCGAAGATGTGCTGGCGCGGGCCGAGCTCCTTGCCGCGCAGGCGGGCGTTTTCGCACAGCGTCTCGACTGCCCTTTGCAGGTCCTGCACATAGGAGGACGCCTGTTCGTTGACGACGACGAAGTCGATCATCATGCCGCGGGCGCGCATATATTCCTGGAAGCGCAGCGCCTGGGCGACGATCTCCAGATCGGCGACGTCGCCGATGCGGACCAGGAAGATCGGGAAGTCGCCGGAGATGCTGGTCGGCCACAGGCTCGACTGCTTGCCAAGACCCGACGCGATGGATTCGGCCGGCAGGCGCAGGAAGGAATCAGGATAGACCAGATAGCGCGCCAGCTTCTGCACATTGGCGGCGTCGGTCAGGCTAAGGCCGAGATGGCGGGTCTGCACCTGGCTGCGGGTCCAGGCGAGCATCGCCTGGCGGGCGAAGCTTTCCGGATGGTCGAGCCGGGCGATGGCTTCGTCGAGCTCGGCGCGGTTGGCGCCGACGACGGTCCAGAAGGTCAGCGAGATCTTCTTGTTGGCGGGCACGCGCACCTGCCGGCGAAGGGCTGCGACCGGATCCAGCGTGAAGCCGGAATGGCCCCCAAGCTTTGCGCCGGGATCGAAGGCAGCCGCATCGACGATGGTGCGGCCGCGGCCGATGAAGGCGCGCCGGTCGGTCTCGGCCTCGGCATCGCGCGCCGGTCCCGAAGGATCGGTGACGAAATGCGCCATGGTGAGGTCGGGTTCGTTCTTCTCGCGCTTGCGCCTGGTGGCGAGGATGGCGCCCTTGTTGGGCGCGATCTCGGTCTCGACGAACATTTTCGAGAAGGCCGGATGGGCGTAGTCCGAGGCTTCGTTGCCCAGCACCAGTTCGGCGAACGAAGTCACCTCGATATGCCGATCGACGGCGCCGTCATTGTAGAGCGTGACGCGGCGGCCTTCGCCATTGCCTTCCGAGATGACGATGCATTCGACTTCCGAACGCAGCGATCCCACGGATTTGATGAAGCTCGCCTTGTCGTCGGAAAACAGCGTCTGGACGCGCTCGTTCTCAGCCCGCCTCGGCTCTGATGTCGCCGACCACCAGTCGCCAGTGCCGGCATCGCGCAGGAAGACGTAGGAGCCGAGCCGATCCTCGGTCGGGTCCGGCTGCCAGCGGGTGACGGCCAACTCGCCAAAGCGGCTGTAGCCCGAGCCAGTGGCGGTGACCATCACCGAATAGCGGCCGTTGGACATGACGTTGGTCGAGCGCAGCGCGCGTGCCGGATCGAGGATGATGCGCGTGTCCGGGCTTTCGGTCTCGGTCTCGTCCTTGGAGCGCTCGTCGGCCTCGGTCCTGACGGTGGCGGTCGGGATGTCGCGCGGCGCCCTCTCCTGCAGCAGGAGTTCGGCCGACTCGATGACCGGGTCGCTGTGGAAGCGGTCGCGCAGGCGGCCCTCGAAGATGGCGTCGGCAACGGCGGCGATCGACATGCCCGAATGGTGAGCCATGTAGTTCAGCACGACGGCGTGGTCGGAGCCTTCGGGCACACGCTGCGGCGTGAAATCGACGGCGTCGTAAAAGCCGTGCCGGCCAAGCGCGCCAATGGCCTTCAACCTTGCCAGGTTCTGGACGGATTCGCGCGGCGTGAACTGCGCCGCCAGGATCGTCGCGTAAGGCGCGATCACCGTGTTCTGGCCAAGGCCGCGCTTCAGCCCGAGCCCGGGCACGCCGAAATTGGTGTACTGGTAGGTCAGCTCGCGGTCGCGCGCGTTGTAGGCGGCTTCCGAAATTCCCCACGGCACGTTCTTCGAGCGGGCATACTGGATCTGGCGCTTGATGATCAGCTTGCTGGTCTGGTTGAGGATACTGCCTTGCGGCTCCTTCATCACCAGCGGCGGCATCAGATACTCGAACATCGAGCCCGACCAGGACATCAGCGAGCCCTGGAAACCGATCTCGACGATCGGCCGGCCAAGACGGAACCAGTGCTCGGTCGGCAGGTCGCCCTTGGCGATGGCGAACAGGCTGGTCAGCCGCGCCTCGGAGGCGAGAAGGTCATAGCAGCTTTCGTCGAGCTGGTGTTCCTCGACCCGGTAGCCGATCGACAGGAGCTTGCGCTCCTGCCGCATCAGGAAGGAGAAATCCATCTCGAAGGCGTAGCGGCGCGTGCGCTCGCGCAGTGCCAGGAGCCTGGCGCGCAAGGTTTCGACGGCGTTCTCGTCATTATGCGAGTCGTGGACATGCGCCTCGCAGGTGGCCTCCAGCCGCGCCGCCCAATCGGCGATGACATCGCTGCGCGGCGACGCGGCCTCGGTGTGGATGGCGACAGCAAGCTTGCGGATCTCGCCGGCGAGCACGGCAAGGTTGATGGTGCGGATCGACGCCATCTCGGGCTGTGCCTTGATGGTCATCACCGCGCGCCGCATGCCGTCGAGACGATCGGCCAGCCGCTGGCGCAGCGGCCTGAGCTGGCGGCGGTCGTCGGGCAATTCCTCGAGGCTCTCGTCGAGGATGGTCACCGTGTCGAGAATGCCCTCGAAGTCGCCCTGCAGGTGAACGGAAGGCGCCTCCGCCCATTCGGCACAGGCTGCCGCCACCGCCACCAGATGGCCGGCGAGGTTGCCGCTGTCGACGGCCGAGATGTAGAGCGGATACAGCGGCTTCAGCGTGGTCGTGTCGTACCAGTTGTAGAGATGGCCGCGATCGCGCGGCATGCTCTCGATGGTTGCCATCGTCGCATCGATACGGGTGATGGCGTCGGACAGGCTGATCCAGCCGAAATCGCGCGCCGAAACCACCGACAGCAGGTAGACGCCGATATTGGTCGGCGAGGTGCGCGGCGCCACCACCGGCGCCGGGCTCTCCTGGAAATTGTCCGGCGGCAGATTGTGGTGCTCGGCGGTGACGAAAGTCTCGAAGTAGTGCCAGGTGCGCCGCGCCACGGTGCGCAGCGCATGGATGTCGGCGGCCGAGATGCGCAGCCGGTCCTCGGTCTCGGCCGAGCGGCTGATCCAGCAGGCGACCGCCGGCGAGCCGATCCAGAAAATCGCGAAGAAGAAGGCGACGAAGGCGCCGGTGGAATCGGCGAGTACTGGAATGGCCAGGCCGACGACGCCGATAATCACGGCGCCATACATCATGCCGTAATAGGCTGCGAGATCGCTGCCACCGCTCTTGTGCGCCTGCGAGGCGGTGCGCCATTCGAGCAGGTTCTGCCGGCTGACAAACAGGCGGTAGACCGTACGCACGATCGCATCGCCCATCATCCAGGCGTTATGCGCCATCAACAGGATCTTAAGCGCCACGAGGGCCGTGCCGAAGACGGTGTCGCGCGCCAGCGCCGAGAAATGGCCTCGCGGCGTCTGGTCGCCGCTCTTCGGCAGGATGCCGTTGACGATGTCGAAGGTCGGCGCCATGAACAGGCTGAGGATCAGCAGCGCCTGCCATTGCGCGGCCTGCGTGAAGGGCAGCAGCGTCCAGCCGGCGATCGCCGCCATCACCCAGAAGATCGGCGTCAGCGAGCGGCGCAGATTGTCGACCATCTTCCAGCGCGACAGCGCCGGCACGCCGGAGCGCGGATTGAAGATGAAGCCGAGCAGTTGCCAGTCGCCGCGCGCCCAGCGGTGATGGCGGGAAGCATCAACTGAGTAGCGGATCGGATAGTCCTCGACCAGCTCGACATCAGTAACCAGCGCCGAGCGCGCCAGAGCGCCTTCGAGCAGATCGTGACTGAGGATGGTGTTCTCCTCGATGCGGCCCTTCAGCGCCGCCTCGAAGGCATCGACATGATAGAGGCCCTTGCCGGTGAAGGAGCCGTCGCCAAAGACGTCCTGATAGACGTCCGAAACGGCAAAGACGTAGGGGTCGAGGCCGCGATTGGCGGAGAAAATCCGCTGGAAGAACGAGGCGTCGTCGCCGCTGGTCAAAGAAGCGGTGATGCGCGGCTGCAGGATGGTGTAGCCGGCGGTGACACGACGCTTGGCCGCATCGAAATGCGGCCGGTTGAGCGGATGGCTGAGCTTGCCGGCCAAGGTGGCGACGGCATCGCGGGTGGTGCGCGTGTCGGCGTCGAGCGTCATCACATGGACGACGTTTTCCGGCAGTGGCACATCAAGCGGCAGGAAGGTGGTGTCGCTGTCGCCGCGCAGCAAAAGGTTCAGCTCGTGCAGCTTGCCGCGCTTGCGCTCCCAGCCCATCCAGCAGCCTTGCGCGGCATTGTAAAGCCGGCGCCGGTGCAGCACATAAAAACGCGGCGCCCCTTCCGACGGATAGCGGGCGTTGAGCCGGGCGATCTCGTCGCGGGCATATTGCAGGATCTCGATATCGGCGGCGTCGATCTCGGTCTTGGAATCCGGCCAGTCCGAAAGCAGCGCGAAACGGATCTCGTCGGCCGTGTTGGCGAGGTGGTGCACCTCGATGTTGCGGATGTTTTCCTCGACATCGTCGCGCGAGCCGATCAGCGAGGGCACCACGACCAGGGTGCGCGCCTCGGCCGGCACGCCCCCATGCTTGTAGTCGTAACCGACGAGCCGCGTCGGCTTCAGGAAAAGCGACACGACGGTGTTGAAGAATGCGAGCGCGCCCTCGCTGGCCGGCACGGCGAACAGCGCCAGCATCAGCACGATGGACGGCACCGAAAGGCCGAGATGGGCAAGCGCGTTGCCGGCGAGCGCCAGAAGCAGGACGGTCAGCGCAAACACCGGCACGACGACACCCAGCCAGCCGGTGTTGGCGAAGGTCCGCTTGACGGTGACGCTGACGGTCGGCCGGTAGCCAATCGCCTTTTCCAGCTCCAGCCGGCGCGGACCGACGAGGAAGAAGCCGACATCCGTATGCGCTGCACTCTCGGTGGCGCCGGTAGCACGGCCGGCGAGCTCGATCGCCTTCTCGGCGACGCGGTATTCAGAAAGCTCGGAGCGGCGCGCCAGCTCCTCGATGGCGGTGCGGTACTGGTCGCGCGAGAAGAAGTCGAGCGCCGCGAAATCGGTGCGCTCGCGCAGCAGCGTGTCGATGCGGCTGACGCCTTCGAACCACACCGTCCAGTCGACGTCGTTGATCAGACGCAGGCCGCGGATGATGTTGCCGGTGGTGACATTGCCGCTGGACAGCGTGTGGTGCTCCGAGATGATGATTTCCTCGGCATCGGAGCCGGTCTTCTCGAGCTCGCCCTCCAGCCATTCCAGCGCCCGGCCGGCATTCTGCGAACCGTCGCGCAGGCGGTAGAGCAGTTGGGTGGCGAAGGTTGTGTCCTGCGCATGGGTGACGTAGTGCGACAGGATCGCCTGGCGGTCGGCGTTGTCGTCGGTCGCCAGCACGCGGTCGGCGACTTCGTTGGCGATCTGGCGCATCTGCCGCGTGCGGTTGACGCGCACGGCGATGCGGCGAAGGTTTTCGATCAGCACGAAGCGCAGCAGCGACGGCAGCGCCCAGAGCTCGCCGATCTTCAGCGGCTCTACCGACTGGAAGCCCTCGACGATCGACTTGAACATGGTCGCCGAGACCGAACTGTCGGAATGCGCGACATAGGTCCAGGCCACCGCCAAAGCGCGCGGCACGCTGGTACCGTCGGACAGTTTCAGGGTCGGCAACTGGCGATAGAAGCGGCGCGGCAGATCGCGCTTGACCTGGAAGATCGTCTCCTCGACCAGATAGTTGTTGTCGAGCAGCCATTGCGCCGCCGGCGTGATGGTTTCGCCCTTCGCTTGCGCGGCATTGGTCGAGCGGTAGACTTCGAGAATCCGTTTCGCGCTGTCGCGGATACGGGCCTGGAATTCGAACAACGTCAGCCCGAACAGGTCCCCGACTTCGCCCTCGGCAAGGCCGCTGCCCAGCGCACGCAGCCGGTCCTCCGGCAGGAAATTGGAGCGGATCGGCTCTTCCGTAATGGCCGGAAAGGCGGCGCTCGTCTTTTCGATCTTGGCGGGGTTCGTCTGTATGTTCATTGAAAATTCCGTATAGCGGGCGCGATGCGGCGTCCCCGCCACGGCAATGTCCCTAAAAGCGATTCAAATGCAATTGGTTGCATGGCGACATTGGTCGAAATGTTGTTTCCGCGCGCGACAGGGCGCCGTCTCTCGACAACTTCCGGATGAGCGCCCCTCGCACCCATTCGGATTTGATCGGATTCAGGCTTTTTCGTGGTACGGGCAACAGCTTACGCGATATTTCGCCGGCAGCGCGATCATGTTTGGAGACAGGCGTTAACCGTTGCCGGCAACACGACCGATGCGGACGACGAACAGAGCCGCCGTCCGTGTGGGCTCCAAGCGCAGTTCCGAGGCGCCCTGCCCCAGCAGAACCGCATCCAGCGGACCCAGGCGCGCCGGCGCGGCGCCGTGCACCGCGAGTTCGCCGTCGAGGCAGAGGACGAGCGTCGCATCATCGGCCGGCGAAACGTCGATCGCGGTCGAAATCAGCAGCCGCTCGACAGTGTGGGTCATGCGGGTGCGGCGGGTCATGACGTTGAGATCGGTGACCGGACCGGCGATCAGCTCGGCTCCGGTCGGCACGTCGGCCGGGAAGGAAAACGGGGCGGAGGCGCTGGTCAGTTTCTGCGGGGCCTGACCGGCGATATCGAGGATGATGCCCTCGCCTTCCAGTACGGCCAAGGTGCGGTCGACGCCAGCAAAGCTCGAAAACGGCCCGCCGGCCTCGACGCGCGCCATGGAGACGCGCCAGTCGAAATCGTCGAGCCCGACGCCGTCAGGTGAGACGGCGATTTCGGTCGTCGTGCCGCCGCCGTTCTTCCACGGCATGACGCGGTAGTCGGCGGCACGAAGGATGCGCATGCTTAACCCTCCGCAATGGCTACGGGCGTTCGAAACGCGAAAAGCCGCTTCTGCGGCTTTTCGCCTGCCTGCGGCCGGACGTTTCTCACCCCAAAATGCCCGGCAGGTTGAGTTGGTGTTGCTTGGCACAGTCAACAGCGATGTCGTAGCCGGCGTCGGCGTGGCGCATGACGCCGGTCGCCGGGTCGTTCCACAACACCCGCTCCAGCCGCTTTGCTGCTGCGGGCGTGCCATCGGCGACGATGACCATGCCTGAATGCTGCGAAAAGCCCATGCCGACGCCGCCGCCATGGTGCAGCGACACCCAGGTGGCGCCGGACGCGGTGTTGAGCAGCGCGTTGAGCAGCGGCCAGTCGGAGACGGCGTCGGAGCCGTCCTTCATCGCTTCCGTCTCACGGTTGGGCGATGCGACCGAGCCGGAATCGAGATGGTCGCGGCCGATGACGACGGGCGCCTTGAGCTCGCCCTTGGCCACCATCTCGTTGAAGGCGAGGCCAAGCCGGTGGCGGTCGCCGAGGCCGACCCAGCAGATGCGCGCCGGCAAGCCCTGGAAGGCGATGCGCTCGCGCGCCATGTCCAGCCAATTGTGCAGGTGGGTGTTGCCGGGAGTGAGTTCGCGCACCTTGGCGTCGGTCTTGTAGATGTCCTCGGGATCACCAGACAGCGCCGCCCAGCGGAACGGGCCGATGCCGCGGCAGAACAGCGGGCGGATATAGGCCGGGACGAAGCCGGGGAAAGCAAAGGCGTTCTCGAAGCCCTCTTCCTTGGCCACCTGACGGATGTTGTTGCCATAGTCGAGCGTCGGCACGCCGGCATTCCAGAACGCCACCATGGCCTCTACATGCTCGCGCATCGACGAGCGGGCGGCCTTCTCAACCGCCTTGGGATCGGACGTGCGCTTCTCGCGCCATTCGGCCAGCGTCCAGCCCTTGGGCAAATAGCCGTTCAGCGGGTCATGCGCCGAGGTCTGGTCGGTGACCATGTCGGGGCGCACGCCGCGCCGCACTAGTTCCGGCACGATATCGGCGGTGTTGCCGACGAGGCCGACCGACTTCGCCTCTCCGGCCTTGGTCCAGCGCTCGATCTTTTCCAGCGCCTCGTCCAGCGTGTCGGCGCGCTCGTCGACGTAGCGGGTGCGCAGCCGGAAATCGATACGGTCGGGATCGCATTCGACGGCCAGGCAGCAGGCGCCGGCCATGACGGCCGCCAGCGGCTGGGCGCCGCCCATGCCGCCAAGGCCGCCGGTCAGGATCCACTTGCCCTTGAGATTGCCGCCATAGTGCTGGCGGCCGGCCTCGACGAAGGTCTCGTAGGTGCCCTGCACGATGCCTTGCGTACCGATATAGATCCACGAGCCGGCCGTCATCTGGCCGTACATCATCAGGCCCTTCTTATCGAGCTCGTTGAATTTCTCCCAGGTCGCCCAATGCGGCACCAAATTGGAATTGGCGATCAGCACGCGCGGCGCATCCGGATGGGTGCGAAACACCCCGACCGGCTTGCCGGACTGGACCAGCAGCGTCTCGTCCTCGCCGAGCGTCTTCAGCGACGCGACGATGCGGTCGAAATCGTTCCAGGTGCGCGCGGCGCGGCCGATGCCGCCATAGACGACCAGTTCGTTGGGGTTTTCGGCAACGTCGGGATCGAGATTGTTCATCAGCATGCGCAGCGGCGCCTCGGTCAGCCAGGTGCGGGCGTTGAGCTCGGCGCCGCGCGGGCTGCGGACTTCGCGGATGTTGTGGCGAGGATCGGTCATCATTGTCCCTTTCGAGTAAGGCGGCGCGTCAGCGTCCGGCCCAGTCAATCGCGGTTTCGAGGATCTTTTTCAGCGTGGCGCGGATCGGTGCTGCAAACTCGGCATCATAAGGAGCCGGCCAATTGTCCGGCGCGCCCTTGCCTTCGGGCTCGCGCATGTAGCCACGGTTGGAGAGCTCCATCTGCAGCGCATGCACGTTGTTTTGCGGTTTGCCAAAATTGCGCGTGATCCAGCCGCCCTTGAAGCGGCCGTTGATGACGAAGGTCTCGCCGGTTTCGGCGAGGATCTGGCCAACCATCGCCTGCAACGCAGGATCGGCGCTCTTGCCATCATTGGTGCCGAGGTTGAACACCGGCAGCGTGCCCTCGAACAGGCGCGGCAGCACCGAGCGGATCGAATGGCAGTCATAGAGCACGATCTTGCCGTGCAGGCCGCGCAGCCGGTCGATTTCGGCCTGCAAGGCGGCATGATAGGGCATGAAGTATTTTTCGCGGCGCTCATCGATCTCCGACGGTCCCGGCTCTTCGCCTTCGCGGTAGAGCGGATCACCATCGAAACTCTCGGTCGGGCAAAGGCCAGTCGTCGCCTGGCCCGGGTAGAGCGATGCGCCGGACGGGTCGCGGTTGACGTCGATGACGGTGCGCGAGATCGCCGTATGGACGATCGTCGCGCCGAGGCCGGCAGCAAAATCATAGAGATTGTCGATCCACCAGTCGCAGTCGCGGCGGCCGAGCCAAGGCGAGACCAAACGGTTCTCGAGGCCGGCGAGATCGATGCCGGTGTGCGGGATCGACACCAGCAGCGGTGCCGTGCCGTCCGTTACCGTGAGCCAGTCGGCCATCATGCCGCTCCCGAAATCGCGGGCAGCGCCACCGCGCCCGCCGCCTCCACCGCCGCACCACTGCGCACAATGGCGATGGCCTTTTCCATGTCGGGGTGGAAATGGCGGTCATTGTCGAGATGCGGCACTTCCGCCCTGACCAGCTTGCGGACAGCTTCGAGCGCAGTGCTCGAAGGCAGTGGAGAGTGGAAGTCGCAGCCTTGCGCGGCGGCCAGCAACTCGATGCCGATGACTGCCGTGGCATTCTCCACCATGCCGATCAGCCGGCGTGCGCCGTGTGCTGCCATCGAGACGTGGTCTTCCTGGTTGGCCGAGGTCGGGATGGAATCGACGCTCGCCGGATAGGCCTTCTGCTTGTTCTCGGAAACCAGCGCCGCGGCGGTCACCTGCGGGATCATGAAGCCGGAGTTCAGCCCCGGCTTCGGCGTCAGGAAGGCCGGCATGCCGGACAGCGCCGGGTCGACCAGCATGGCGATGCGCCGCTCCGACAGCGAGCCGATCTCGCAGACGGCAAGCGCGATCATGTCGGCGGCGAAGGCCACCGGCTCGGCGTGGAAATTGCCGCCGGAAAGAGCCGTGTCATCCTCGGCGAAGATCAGCGGATTGTCGGTGACGCCATTGGCCTCGGTGCCCAGCGTATCGGCGGCCTGGCGCAGCACGGCGAGTGCGGCACCCATCACCTGCGGCTGACAGCGCAGGCAGTACGGGTCCTGCACGCGCTCGTCGCCGACGCGGTGCGATTCTCGGATGGCGCTGCCGGCCATCAGATTGCGCAACGCGTCCGCCGTCTCGATCTGGCCGCGATGCTTTCTGAGCAGATGGATGCGCGGATCGAAGGGCGCGTCGGAGCCTTTTGCCGCATCGGTCGACAGGGCGCCGGCGACCAGCGCCGACTGGTAGAGGACCTCGGCCTCGAACAGGGCGGCCAAAGCGTAAGCGGTCGAGAACTGGGTGCCGTTGAGCAGCGCCAGCCCTTCTTTGGCCCCGAGCGTGACCGGCTCCAGCCCGTGCGAGACGAAGGCGACCTTGGCCGGGAAACGGCCATGCGGTGTAAAGCATTCGCCGACGCCGATCATCACAGCGGTCATGTGCGACAGCGGTGCCAGATCGCCGGAAGCGCCGACCGAGCCTTGCGCCGGCACCACTGGGATGACGTCATTGGCGAGCATGGCTTCCAGCAATTCGATGGTCTGCGGCTGCACGCCGGATGCGCCCTGCGCCAGGCTGGCGAGTTTCAGCGCCATCATCAGCCTGGTGACAGCGACCGGCATCGGCTCGCCGACACCGGCGGCATGCGACAACACGATGTTGCGCTGGAGGGTCTCGAGGTCGGCGGCGGGAATGCGGACGCTCGCCAATTTGCCGAAGCCGGTGTTGATGCCATAGACCGGCTCACCCTTGGCGACGATCCTTGCGACGGCCTCGGCGCTGGCCTTGATCTTTGGCCGGCAGGCGTCATCCAGCCTAGGCACGGCGCCGCGGTAGATGGCGCGCCAGTCGGCAAGCGTCGCATTGCCGGGCTTCAAAACGAGTTCGGTCATTGTCCTCTCCAGATGCGGGCATGCAGCGGGTTGAAGCCCATGCGGTAGACGAGTTCGGCCGGGCGCTCGATGTCCCAGATCGCGAGATCGGCGGATTTGCCGGCCTCCAAGGTGCCGGTCTTTTCCAGCAGCCCGAGCGCGCGGGCCGCTTCGCGGGTGACTCCCGCAAGGCATTCCTCGACCGTCAGGCCGAACAAGGTCGCCGCCATGTTCATGGTCAAGAGCAGCGAGGTCAGCGGCGAGGTGCCGGGATTGCAGTCGGTCGCGACCGCCATTTTGACGCCGTGCTGGCGGAACAAGGCGACCGGCGGCTTCTTGGTCTCACGGATAAAATAATAGGCGCCGGGCAGGATCGTCGCCACGGTGCCAGCCTTGGCCATTGCGGCCGCGCCGGCCTCATCGGTGTATTCAAGATGGTCGGCAGAGAGCGCGCCATAGCGTGCGGCGAGTTCTGCGCCGTGCAGATTGGACAACTGGTCTGCGTGAAGCTTCACCGGCAAGCCCAGCGCCCTGGCCTTGTCGAAAACGCGAGACATCTGCTCGGGCGAAAAGGCGATGCCTTCACAGAATCCGTCGACCGCATCGGCGAGACCTTCGGCGGCAACGGCCGGCAGGATCTCCTTGGCGACGAGATCAATGAAAGCGTCCTTGTCGCCTTTTGCCTCGGGCGGCAGCGCGTGGGCGGCGAGGCATGTGGTGCGGACCGTCACCGGGCGTTTGTTGCCCAGCTGCCGCGCGGCCCGCAGCGACTTTGTCTCATTGGCTAGGTCGAGGCCATAGCCCGACTTTACTTCTACGGTGGTGACGCCTTCCGCCATCAACGCATCGAGGCGCGGTAGCGTCTGGGCGACAAGTTCGTTCTCGCTGGCGGCACGCAAGGATTTGACCGACGAGACGATGCCGCCACCGGCTTTGGCGACCTCTTCATAGGTGGCGCCGGCCAGACGCATCTCGAACTCGTTGGCGCGGTTGCCGGCATAGACAAGATGTGTATGGCAGTCGATCAGGCCGGGCGTGATCCAGCGGCCATCGCAGTCGATGCTCTCGGCGCCCTGAGCGAGGCTGGACGGCATCTCGGCTTCCGGGCCGGCATAGACGATCAGGCCATCGCGCGCGGCGATCGCGCCCTTTTCGACGATGCCCAGTCCGGACGTGTTTTCGGACAAGGTCGCCAGGCGCGCATTGCGCCAAAGGTGAAGGCCCCCTGCCCGGCTTTTCATTTGTGCCGCCATCATCTTTTCCGTTTCAATGGATGGCAATTATGTATATACATATTGAAACGCACTGCAAGTGCTATCGTGAATGGAAAGCGGGATTCGGAGAAAAACGTGACGGCGATCTTTGCGGAACAGGCGCTGCTGCCCGACGGCTGGCACGGCAATGTCAGGATATCACTGGCTGACGGCCGCATCGTGACAGTCGACGCAGGTGCATCGCCGCAAGCCGGCGACGAACGACACGCCATCCTGTTGCCCGGCATGCCGAACCTGCACAGCCATGCCTTCCAGCGCGGCATGGCGGGTCTCGCCGAATTGCGCGGCCCTTCCGCCGACAGTTTCTGGAGCTGGCGCGAGGTGATGTACCGTTTCGCGCTGTCGATGACGCCCGACCAGGTCGAGGCGGTCGCCGCCCAGCTCTATGTCGAGATGCTGGAAGCCGGTTTTTCACGCGTCGGCGAGTTTCATTATCTTCATCACGATCGCGACGGAAAACCCTATGCCAACATCGCCGAGATGGCGGAGCGCATCGCGGCGGCGGCCGGCGAGACAGGCATCGGGTTGACGCTGCTGCCGGTGTTTTACGCGCATTCCTCCTTCGGCGGCGCGGCGCCCAATGAAGGCCAGCGGCGATTCATCAATGATGTGGAGAGGTTCGCGCCGCTGCTTGAGAAAAGCCGGGAGTGTGTTCGCGCTCTGAATCAAGCCGTCGTCGGCGTCGCCCCGCACAGTCTGCGCGCCGCGACGCCGGATCAACTCGCCTCGGTCGCCGCCATGGCGCAAGACGGGCCGGTTCACATCCACGTTGCCGAGCAGGTGAAAGAGGTTGAGGACTGCATCGCCTGGTCCGGCGCGCGCCCGGTCGAATGGCTGCTCGCCAATGCCGGGGTGGACCAGCGCTGGTGCCTGATCCATGCCACCCACATGACCGAGGCCGAGACGGTCGGCATGGCCAAAAGCGGTGCCGTTGCCGGTCTCTGCCCGATCACCGAGGCCAATCTCGGCGACGGTACCTTTGCCGCGCCGCTGTTCACCGAACATGGCGGACGCTTCGGTGTCGGTTCGGATTCCAACGTGCTGATCGGCCTGCCTGACGAATTGCGGCAGCTCGAATATTCGCAGCGCCTTGCGCATCGCGCCCGCAATGTGCTGGCGGTCGCCGGCGGCTCGACCGGGCGCGCCTTGTTCGATGCGGCACTAGACGGCGGCAGCCCAGCACTGGGCGCTGGCCCTTCGCGGATCGCAGCCGGCGCCGCTGCCGATTTCGTCTCGCTCGATGCAGATCATCCATCGCTGGCCGGAAAGGCCGGCGATGCGATCCTCGATGCCTGGATCTTCGCCAATGGCACCAAAGTCGATTGCGTCTGGGTGCATGGCAAGAAGCAGGTCAGCGACGGCAGGCATGCAAAACGCGAGGCGATTGCCGCGCGGTTTCGCAAAGTGATGACGGCGCTTTCGGCATGAGCCTGATCGAGACAGCGGTGGTCGAAGGCGGCGGCTCGCTGCACCAGCGCATCCTGTCCGACATCAGCGAAAAAATCCTGTCAGGTGCCTGGGCGCCCGGCCACCGCATCCCGTTCGAGCATGAACTGACGTCTGAGTACAATTGCTCGCGCATGACGGTGAACAAGGCGCTGTCGCAGCTGGCCAAGGCCGGACTGATCGAGCGCCGCCGCCGCTCGGGCAGCTTCGTGCGCCGGCCGCAGTCGCAAGCCGCGGTGCTGGAAATCCACGACATCCGGATCGAGGTCGAAGCGCTCGGCCTGCTTTATCGTTATGAAAGGCTGGCGCGGCTGAAGCGGCGCAGCAGCGCCGAGGACCGCGCCCTGCTTGAGCTAACCGCCGCAGGGCCTGTGCTGGCGCTGGAGTGCCTGCATTTCGCCGGACAGCGGCCGTTCGCACACGAACAACGGCTGATCAATCTGACCGCCGTCGTGGAGGCTGGCGAGGAGGAATTTCTTGAAATCGCACCCGGCCCCTGGCTGATCGGCCGCGTGCCTTGGAGCGAAGCCGAGCATCGCATCCGCGCCATTGCCGCCGACCAGCACATTGCCGATGCCCTCGACATCGAGCCCGGCGCGCCGTGCCTGGTGGTCGAACGGCGGACATGGAGCGCCGAGCATCCAGTCACCCATGTCCGCTTCACCTATGCGGCCGAGAGCCACACGCTGGTGGCGCGGTTCAGGCCATCGCAGGGGTAGTGCCACACCCCTTCTCCCCTTGTGGGAGAAGGTGGATCGGCGCGCAGTGCCGAGACGGATGAGGGGTTGCTGGAAGAAATGAGGCGTCAAAAGATCAAGCAGTTTTAAGCGCTTAGTTGTTCAAGGTGGCGATCAGTCCAACACCCCTCATCCGACCGAGCTTCGCTCGGCCACCTTCTCCCACAAGGGGAGAAGGTAAAGCGCCATGCCTCAAATCGCAGCGGTAATAATCATCTCGACCAGGTATTCCGGGCCGGCGAGCTTGGCTTCGCCGGTGGCGCGGGCCGGCGTGTGGCCCTTAGGCACCCACTTGTCCCATTCCGCATTCATCTCGGCGAAGGTGCCCATGTCATCCAGCCAAATGATCGCCTGCAGGATCTTGGTCTTGTCGGTGCCGGCCTTGGCCAGCAATTCGTCGACGGTCGCCAGAATGTCGCGGGTCTGCGAGGCAACGTTGCCGCCGGGCTCGCCGACCTGGCCGGCCAGATAGACGGTGTTGCCGTGGATGACGATCTGGGTCATGCGCGGGCCTACATCGATGCGACGAATGCTCATGGGATGTTTCCTTCCTTTTGTGGGTCGCGCCTCTTTAGAGTTGCGGCTTGCTTCGGGCAAGGCCGCCTGGGCGAATCCTTCTTGAGCCAAGGCGGTGGGCGCGAGGCCAGCCGTACACGGCGAGTTGACCGGGGCGCCGCAATTCCGCCGGAATGGCTTGTTGACTAATGTAATAACATCACATATCGACTTGGCCGCCTGCAGCAGCGCGGATTTCCGCGCCACGGATCGTTTGATGACAAATGCCTGCCTGACCTTCCGCGACCTGACGCTCGGCTATGGCAGCCACCCGGCGATCCATCATCTCGACGGCACCATCCGCAAGGGCTCGCTGACCGCCGTCGTCGGCGCCAATGGTTCGGGCAAGTCGACGCTGATGAAGGGCATCGTCGGGGTTCTCAAGCCGATGGCCGGCAGCGTGATCCGCGCGCCCGGCGTGCGCGCCGCCTATCTGCCGCAGCAGTCGGAGCTCGACCGCTCCTTTCCGGCGCGGGTCGTCGATCTGGTTTCGTTGGGCCTCTGGCCAAAGCGCGGCATGCTAGGCCGCTATACAAAAGAGGATCGCGACTCCGTCAGCCAGGCGCTGATGGCCGTCGGTCTCGGCGGCTTCGAGAAGCGCCCGATCGACACTTTGTCGGGCGGCCAATTGCAGCGCACGCTGTTTGCCCGCGTGCTGCTGCAGGACGCCGATCTCATCCTGCTCGATGAGCCGTTCAACGCCGTCGATGCCAAGACCGTCGGCGACCTGATCGCGCTGATCAAGCGCTGGCATGGCGAGGAACGCACTGTCATGGTCGTGGTGCACGATCTCGACCTCGTCAGGCAGAATTTTCCAGAAACGCTGCTGCTCGCCCGCCAGCCTGTGGCCTGGGGCGAGACCAAGGAAACGCTGCGGCCGGAGAACCTTTTGCGCGCCCGCCGCTTCCATGAAGCGTGGGAAGAGAATGCGCCGTGGTGCGAGCCGGAAGGCCATGATCACGGGCATGTCCACGGGCACGATCACGTTCATGAACACCATCATGGCTCCGGGCCGAGGGCGGCCTGATGGACGCGCTCTACACCCTCTTTATCGCCCCCTTTGCCGATTTCGGCTTCATGCAGCGGGCGCTGATCGGCTCGCTGATGCTGTCGCTCGGTGCTTGCCCGGTCGGCGTCTTCCTGATGCTGCGGCGCATGAGCCTGTCGGGTGACGCCATGGCGCATGCCATCCTGCCCGGTGCCGCCGCCGGCTTCCTGTTCTATGGGCTGGAAATCCTGCCGATGACCATTGGCGGGCTGATCGCCGGCGTCATCGTGGCGCTCGGCGCCGGTGCCGTCTCGCGCTTCACGATCCAGCGCGAGGACGCCTCGATGGCGGCCTTCTATCTCATCTCGCTCGCCATCGGCGTGCTGATGGTGTCGATCCGCGGCTCCAGCGTCGACCTCATGCATGTGCTGTTCGGCACCGTGCTGGCGCTCAACAATGAGGCGCTAGCGCTGATCGGCGGCATCGTCGCGGTGACACTGGTCTGCCTCGTCATCTTCTGGCGGGCGCTGGTCGCGGAATGCCTCGATCCGCTGTTCCTGCGCTCGGTCAGCCGTCTCGGCAGCCCTGTGCATTTCATCTTTCTCGGCCTCGTCGTGCTCAACCTCGTCGGCGGCTTCCAGGCGCTGGGCACGCTGCTGTCGGTCGGGCTGATGATGCTGCCGGCGGCGGCCGCCCGCTTCTGGACCGTGCGCGTCGAGCCGATGTGCGTGCTGGCGGTGCTGATCGGCTTCGCCTCCTGCATTGCCGGGCTGTTGCTCTCCTATCACGCGTCGCTGCCGTCAGGTCCGGCCATCATCCTGTCCGCCGGCGTCGTCTACTTCGCCTCGATCCTGTTCGGCACGCGCGGCGTGCTGCGCGCCCGCATCGTGCATCACCGCCACCGAACCGCCTGATCCTCACCCCCCGCCCTACAAGGAGATCTTCCCAATGCTGAAATCGATCCGCGCCGCCCTGACGATGAGCGTTATAACATTAAGTGCCTTTGGAGGCTCCTCGGCCTTCGCGGCGCCGCTCAAGGTGGTCGCCAGCTTCACGGTCATTGCCGATTTCGCGAAAAATGTCGGCGGCGACCGGGTCAACATCACTACCATCGTCGGCCCGGATGGCGATGCGCATGTCTACGAGCCGAGCCCGGCCGATGCGGTGGCGATGGCCGGCGCCGATGTGGTGCTGGTCAACGGACTGCATTTCGAAGGCTTTTTGCAGCGCCTGGTCGACGCCAGCGCCACCAAGGCGACGATCGCGGTGCTGTCCAAGGGTGTGACGCCGATCGATTTCAAGCCTGAGTTCGCCGATGCCGACGCTGCCGAAGGCGCCGGCACGGGTGGCGGCAAGACGGTCACCGACCCGCATGCCTTCCAGTCGATCGCCAACGCAAAGATCTATGTGAAGAACATCGCCGATGCCTTCTGCGCCGCCGATTCCGCGGGCTGCGTCAGCTACCAGAGCAACGCCGCCGCCTACACCAAGAAACTCGATGCGGTCGAAGGCGAAGTGAAGACGGCGATCCAGTCCATCCCGGAAGAAAAACGCGTCGTCATCACCTCGCATGACGCCTTCGGCTATTTCGAACACGAATACGGCCTGACCTTCCTGGCGCCGCAGGGCGTGTCGACCGATTCCGAGCCTTCGGCCGCCGACGTCGCCAAGCTGGTCAATCAGGTCAAGCAGGATAAGGCGGCGGCGATCTTCGTCGAGAACATCACCAATCCGCGCCTGATCGAGCAAATCGCCAGCGAGACCGGCATCAAGGTGGGCGGCACGCTCTACTCCGACGCGCTGTCGCAGCCCGACGGCCCGGCCTCGACCTATATCGACATGATGCACAACAACATCGCCCAGATCAAAGGCGCCATCCTCGGCAGTTGAGCAAGGCCGGTTGGATTCCTCGCCGGAAATGTCTATGTGCGCAGGGAGATTTCTTCCCTGCGCGGATTGCCGGTCCGACCGGGGAGTGGCAAGACTGCCGCCAAATCGGATTGCGAGGACACCATGGAATACCGCCAGATCAGCGAAGACTATTCGGTTGCGGGGCAGATCCAGCCCGAAGACGTCGCCGCCATCAAGGAAGCCGGCTTCAAGAGCGTCATCTGCAACCGGCCCGACAATGAGCAGCCCGGCCAGCCCTCGGCCGACAGCGTCAAGGCAGCCGCCGAAGCGGCAGGACTCGCTTTCCGCTTCGTCCCGGTCATCAGCGGCCAGATCACCATGGAAAATGTCGAGGACCAGGCCAAAGCGCTAGACGAACTCGAAGGCCCCGTCTTCGCCTATTGCCGCTCCGGCGCGCGCTGCACCAATCTTTATGGGCTGGTCCAGCAGCAGAAGGCTTAGATCGGCAGCGCGCCGGTTTCCTTCAGTGTCTCCAGCACGATCGCCGTCTTCACGTGCTGCACGGATTCGTGCGGCAAGAGCACGTCGTTGACGAATTCCGACAGCGACTTCAGATCCGGCGTCACCACCTTCAAGATGTAGTCCATCTCGCCGGTCAGCGCGTGCGCCTCCTGCACTTCCGGCAGCCGCGCCAGCAATTCGCCGAAGCGCCTGGCATTGTCGCGGTTGTGGGTGGCCAAGGTCACCGAGATGACGTTGACCAGCGAAAAGCCGAGCCGGTCGCGATCGAGCACGGCGCGATACCCCTTGATATAGCCGTCCTCCTCCAGCCGCTGACGGCGGCGCGAGCATTGCGACGGCGATAGATTCACCCGGTCCGACAAATCGCTGTTGGTCAACCGCGCATCGGCCTGCAGCAGCGCCAATATCTTGCGGTCAAATTGATCAATGCGCACATCATCCACGGTCGTTCTCCTCTCTGTGCACGTTTCACGCATCAGATGAACATTTCAAGCGTTTGAATGCAAGCTCTGTGCGGTTGGTTGGCGCTATAATGGGCAAGGATGGCCAAGAGCGGCCAGAACAGCTTTCGGAGACCTGCCATGGGCCCCTTCCCGCACGACGCACCGCCCGCCAAGATCAGCAAGACCAATCCCGCCGGCACCGACGGCTTCGAGTTCGTCGAATTCGCGCATCCTGAGCCGGAGAAGCTCGCCGAGCTTTTCACCCGCATGGGCTATGTCGCGGTTGCCAAACACCGCAGTAAGAACAACACCGTCTGGCGCCAGGGCGACATCAACTACATCGTCAATGCCGAGCCCGGCTCGCATGCGATGAAGTTCGTCGACAAGCACGGCCCCTGCGCCTCCTCGATGGCGTGGCGGGTCGTCGATGCCAGGCACGCTTTCGACCATGCCGTGGCCAAGGGCGCCACGCCTTACGAAGGCAAGGACAAGGCGCTGGACGTGCCGGCCATCGTCGGCATCGGCGGCTCGCTGCTCTATTTCATCGACAGCTATGGCAAGAAGGGCTCGGCCTATGACGCCGAGTTCGAATGGTTGGGCGAGCGCGACCCGCGGCCGCAAGGCGTCGGCTTCTATTATCTCGACCACCTCACCCACAATGTCTATCGCGGCCAGATGGACAAATGGTGGGATTTCTACCGCGAGTTGTTCGGCTTCAAGCAGATCCATTTCTTCGACATTGACGGCAAGATCACCGGCCTTGTCAGCCGGGCCATCACCTCGCCCTGCGGCAAGATCCGCATCCCGCTGAACGAGTCCAAGGACGAGACCAGCCAGATCGCCGAATATCTGAAGAAATACAATGGCGAAGGCATCCAGCACATCGCGGTGGGCACCGACGAGATCTACGGCGCCACCGACAGACTGGCGGCCAACGGGCTGAAATTCATGCCGGGTCCGCCGGAAACCTATTACGACATGTCCTATGACAGGGTGAGCGGCCATGACGAGCCGATCGAGCGGATGAAGAAGCACGGCATCCTGATCGACGGCGAAGGCGTGGTCGACGGCGGCATGACCAAGATCCTGCTGCAGATCTTTTCGAAAACCGTGATCGGCCCGATCTTCTTCGAATTCATTCAGCGCAAGGGCGACGAAGGCTTTGGTGAGGGCAATTTCCGTGCGCTGTTCGAATCGATCGAGCAGGACCAGATCAAGCGCGGCGTGATCAAGGTCGACGGCAAAGCGGCGTAACGGTCAAATTGCCGACGTACAGCTGCCCCTCACCTGCCTGCCGGCATCCTCTCCCCGTAAACGGGGCGAGGGACGCTATCGCCGATGCTTTCGCCAATTGTCAGCATTGCAGAAAATGGCGCCGGGTTGCGGCCAGCCTCTTTCTCCCCGTTTACGGGAGAAATGCCCGGCAGGGCAATGAGGGGCGGCGCCAATATCGGGGATTGGTCGATCACAATCCCAACCGCTCTACCTCTTCTTTCCTCAGCTTCACATCATAATCGAGCAGAAACTCGTCCAGCTGCGGCGGCGCGACGGAGGTGCCGGACAGCATGGCGTGCACCTGGCCGCGATGGTGGATGTCGTGCAGGAAGACGTGGGCGAGGATGTCGCCGATTTTTTCCGGAATCATGCCGTCCTCGCGCCGGTCGGTGATGACGCGGCGGTCGAGATCGGCCTCTGACAGGGCGTCGCAGAAGGCGATGAGCCTGCGGTCGGCCGCGACCTGGGCGGCAAACAGCGCCTGAGGTTTATCGAACGGCACATAATCATCATAGGCAGCAGCACCAACGCCACCCTCCTCCAGGAAATCGAGATAGAGATAGTCGACCGCGAGGATGTGGTTGAGCGTCGCCTTGATCGACGGGAAGAAGCTGGTGCGTTCGGCTTCGAATTCGCCAGGCTTGAGCTGCAGCACGGCACGGTAGAGCCGGTCGTTCGACCAGAGATTGTTGCCGGCCATGCGGCTGAAGTGGGTGAGAATATCCATGCTATGCGCCTGCCCAACCGGTCCAGGCAACCAAATTTGTAATGCCGGCCAGGGTAACTATACCCGTAAGACGAGCGTTCATGCTGCGCCGCAGCGCCTGTGTTTCGGCGTCGCTTGCGACGTCCCGGTTCAAAGCAACATGAATAAGCTTCGGTAGGCGCGCCACGCTGCTGAAATTGCGCAGCCTTTCAGACCGGTCCTCGACCTGCCGGCAGAGCCGAATTGCGGAGATCAACAGCCAGCCGGTTGCGACGCTGCAAAGTCCGATCCAACAAAGATAGGGAACGGAGTACGGCATCTGCCAGTCAAGCGCCCGTCGACCGCACCAGATAGAGGCCCGCCCACATAACCGCGAAACCGGCGACAACGATCAGCAGCAGCCGGTTCATGCGCCGGCGCATGGCCTGCGTTTCCTCGTCCCGCGCGACGTTCAGATTGGTGACGGTGTGGAACATCATCGCGTTGCGTGGAAAGCCGCTGCGGTTGGTGAGGTCAGGCGAGCGCGCCTCGATGCGATAACTCAGCCGGATCGCCTGGATGAAGATCGCCAGCATCACAAGCGCCCAGACGCCGCACAGAAGATAGAATGCCCCGCCCGTCATTCCCTCACCTCTAGTATTTCTCGACCTTCTGCTCGATGGCGCCGAAGATCGAACTTCCCGCCTTGTTCTTCATCTCGATGCGCACGGTGTCGCCGAAGCGCAGGAACGGCGTTTTGGGTTCGCCTGATACAATGGTCTCGATCATGCGCAGCTCGGCGATGCAGGAATAGCCGGCGCCACCTGCCGACACGGGTTTGCCCGGACCACCGTCGAGTTTGTTGGAGACGGTGCCGGAGCCGATGATGGTGCCGGCGGCGAGCGACCGTGTTTTCGCGGCATGGACGATCAGCGCCGGAAAATCGAAGGTCATGTCGATGCCGGCGTTCGCCCGGCCGAACGGCTTGCCGTTGAGATCGGCGAGCAGTGGCAGGCTGACCTTGCCGCCATCCCAGGCGTCGCCCAATTCGTCCGGCGTCACCGCGACGGGCGAAAAGGCAGAGGACGGCTTTGACTGGAAGAAGCCGAACCCTTTGGCGAGTTCCGGCCCCGTGAGGGCGCGCAGCGTCACGTCGTTGACCAGCATGACCAGCCGAATAGCGGCTTTTGCCTCTTCGAGGCCTGCGCCCATCGGCACGTCGTCGACGATGACGGCGACTTCCGCCTCCATGTCGATGCCGAATCCGTCGTCCGCCATGCGGATCGGATCGCGCGGCGGAACGAAGCTGTCGGAGCCGCCCTGGTAGATCAGCGGATCGGTCCAGAAACTTGCCGGCATCTCGGCGCCACGCGCTTTCCGCACCAGTTCGACATGGTTCACATAGGCCGAACCGTCGGCCCATTGATAGGCGCGCGGCAGCGGCGAGTGGGCGTCATGCTCGTGGAAGCGCGCCGACGGCACCGCATTGTTCTCCAGCGATTCCGCCATGGCGGCGAGATGCGGCGCGATGCGGCTCCAGTCGTCGAGCGCGGCCTGCAGGGTGCGCACCAGAAACGAGGCATCGGTAAAGCGCGTCAGGTCACGCGAGACGACGACAAGTTTCCCGTCGCGCGTCCCGTCCTTCAATGTGGCAAGCTTCATGCGGTTTCCTCTCCTACTGCGGCTTCGGCGCAGCTTAAGCCCACAACAAGGCCGTCGCGGGCAATCGTCAAGTCGCCAGACCAAGTTTTCCTGACGGCGGTGATCCAATCGGCTTCGCCGATCTCGGGATCGTCGGCCGGGATGAGGTGGTTCAGCACCAGTCTTTTGACACCGGCGTCGGTGGCGATGCGCCCCGCCTCATCGGCAAACGAATGACTGGCGAGCAAATGTTCCCTCAGCCGCGCGCCGTTACCGGTCTTGGCGACCAGCCTCTCGATGCCTTGTTCCAGCATCGCCTCGTGGACAAGAATGTCGGCACCCTTGGCGAAATCGGCCAGCGGTGGAAAGAACGCTGTGTCGGCCGAGAAGACAACGCTTTTCCCGCCTTGCTCGAAGCGCAGCGCAAAACAGTCGGTCACCGGCGGATGGTCGACGCGCAGCGCCGTCACCTTCAGTCCGTAGTCCTCGATAACCTTGCCCTCGCCGAACTCGACGACCGAAACCAGCTCGCGGATATCCGGCCGGCCTTCGTCGGCGATGCGGATCTCGATGTCGAATTCCATCGCCTGGCAGAAGCGCCTCCAGTAATGGCCGGTGCCGGGTGGTCCGAAGACGCTGACCGGGCTCGCCAGACCGGCCGTCCAGGCGGTGTGGATGAGCGGCCCGAGTTCCAGCACGTGGTCGGAATGGAGATGGGTGATGAAGATGAGGTCGAGCGCCTTCAGGCCGACTCCTGCGTCAACAAACGCCCGCGTCACGCCCAGCCCACA
The DNA here is from genome assembly GCF_044778005.1 of Mesorhizobium sp. IMUNJ 23033. Classification (NCBI taxonomy): domain Bacteria; kingdom Pseudomonadati; phylum Pseudomonadota; class Alphaproteobacteria; order Hyphomicrobiales; family Phyllobacteriaceae; genus Mesorhizobium; species Mesorhizobium sp. IMUNJ 23033. Next base: position 13,113 of record NZ_JBJACT010000007.1, on the reverse strand, counting down.
GTCGACGACAATGGTGCGGCCGCCGAGCTCGAGCAGCGACGAACTCGGCCAAGGCCCGCCTGGCCGTACCGCCGGTCCGCCCTTGGAACCCAGAAGCACCAACCGATCGCGCACCCGGTCGACGCTCAAGACCAGTCGCCCTCAGGCGTGCCATTGAAACGCTTCTTCAGATCGGCCCAGCAGTCGATGTAATTGTCCTGCCGGGTTTCCAGCTCGGCGCCGTAGCGGGTCAGCATTTGCGGGAATCGGGTCTCGAACATGAAGGCCATGGTGTTGTCGAGCTTGACCGGTTTCAGCTCCGTGCGCGAGGCCTTTTCGAAGCCAGGGGCGTCGGGCCCGTGGGCCAGCATCAGATTGTGCAGGCTGATGCCGCCAGGGACAAAGCCTTCCTCCTTGGCGTCGTACTGGCCGTGGATCAGGCCCATGAACTCGCTCATGATGTTGCGGTGGTACCAGGGTGGCCGGAACGTATCCTCCGCCACCAGCCAGCGCGGCGGGAAGATGACGAAGTCGATGTTGGCGGTGCCCTCCTCGCCGCTCGGCGCCGTCAGCACGGTGAAGATCGACGGATCGGGATGGTCGAACAACAGCGCACCGACCGGCGAAAACGTCGCAAGATCATATTTGTAGGGTGCGTAGTTGCCGTGCCACGCCACCACGTCCAGCGGCGAATGGCCGATCTCGGTGACATGGAAATTGCCGCACCATTTGACGATCAGCCGGCAGGGCGTCTCCTTCTCCTCGAACCAGGCGCAAGGCGTCTTGAAATCGCGCGGATTGGCGAGGCAATTGGCGCCGATCGGGCCGCGGTCGGGCATCGTCAGCTTGGCGCCGTAGTTCTCGCAGACATAGCCGCGCACTTCCTTGTCGACCAGCTCGACCTTGAACACCAGACCGCGCGGCAGAACGGCGATCTCGCCCGGCCTGAGCTCGATGACGCCCATTTCGGTGACGAAGCGCAGCGCGCCCACCTGCGGCACAATCAGCAACTCGCCGTCGGCGTTGAAGAAATGGTCGTCGACCATGGAGCGGTTGGCAACATAAACATGCGCCGCCATGCCGGTCTGCCCAAGCACATCGCCGGCCGTGGTCATGCTGCGTATGCCCTGAATGAAATCGGTCGGCTCCTTCGGCATCGGCACCGGGTTCCAGCGGTACTGGCCGAGCGCCAGTTCGTGGTCGCCGACATTGGGGGCAGTCTTCCACAGCGGATAGCTCACCGGTTTGAAGCGGCCGGTGTGTTTTACGCTCGGCCGGATGCGATAGAGCCAGGAGCGCTCATTGGTGCCGCGCGGCGCGGTGAAGGGCGAACCGGAAAGCTGTTCGGCATAGAGGCCGTAGGCCGGCCGCTGTGGTGAATTTCGTCCCTGGGGCAGCGAGCCGGGCAAGGTTTCGGTTTCAAAATCGTTGCCGAAGCCCGGCATGTAGGAAAAGGCCATTGCGTCCTCCTCAAGCATGATCCCCGGATTGCCATTTCCACCCAGCGATGGCGTCTGGCGCTCCGCGGGTTGACCAAACTGGTTTCATTTGTAACCATCTAAAATGTAACTATCAATGCCGCGATGGCGTTGCGAGGACTAAGCAACCATGGACATCCTCGAACTGGAAAGCTTCCTGCCCTACCGGCTCTACCGCCTTGCCGATGCGGTCAGCCACGAATTCTCGAAGATCTACAAGGACCGCCACGGCCTGACGCGGCCGGAATGGCGCACGCTTTCCGGCCTAGGCCAGCACGGCACGATGACGGCGACGGAGCTCGGCGAGCAGTCAGCCATGCACAAGACCAAGGTGTCGCGCGCCGTCGCCGAACTCGAGCGGCGTCGCTGGCTGACGCGCACGCCCGACGAGAACGATCGCCGCGTCGAGCATCTGACGCTGACCAAAGCGGGGCTTGCCGCCTATCGCGAGATGGTGCCGCTGGCGAAGGCGTTTGAAAGGGAATTGCTGGCGAGGCTGGGCGCGGAAGAGCGGGCGGCGATTGTCCGCGGGGTGGCGGCGCTGGAGGCGGCGTTGGCCGACGGCTAGGTCAGCAAACAGAATTGTTGATACGCCGGCGGGACAGCATCTCTTATTCCGCCTTCACCAGTCCATCACCACCTTACCCGAACTGCCGCTGCGCATGGCATCGAACCCTGTCTGGAAATCGTCGATGCCGATACGATGGGTGATCAGCCCGGAGACGTCGAGCGGGCCCTGCACCAAAGCGATCATCTTGTACCAGGTCTCGAACATCTCGCGGCCATAGATGCCCTTGAGATGCAGCATCTTGAAGATGACCTTGTTCCAGTCGATCTCGAAGCCGGTCGGCGCGATGCCCAAAATGGCGATCTTGCCGCCATTGTTCATGGTGTCGATCATGTCGCGGAAGGCGGGAGCCGCTCCCGACATTTCGAGGCCGACGTCAAAGCCCTCGGTCATGCCGAGCGCCGGCATGACGTCGCGCAGCTTTTCCTTCGAGGCATCGACGACATGCTGGACGCCGAGTTTTTTGGCCAGCGCCAGCCGTACCGGGTTGATGTCGGTGATGACGACTTTCCTGGCACCAACGCACTGCGCCACCAGCGCGCCCATGATGCCGATCGGCCCGGCGCCGGTGACCAGCACGTCCTCGCCGACCAGGTCGAAGGACAGTGCCGTGTGAACCGCATTGCCCAAGGGATCGAAGATCGCGGCGATCTCGTCCGGCACGTCGTCGGGGATCGGCACGACATTGTGCTGTGGGATCGCCAGATATTCGCCGAAGGCACCGGGGCGATTGACGCCAACGCCGAGCGTGTTGCGGCAGAGATGCCCTCGCCCCGCCCGGCAGTTTCGGCAATGGCCGCAGACGATATGGCCTTCGCCCGACACGCGCTGGCCGACCTTGTATTCGGTCACCGCCGCACCGAAATCGGCGACCGTGCCGACGAATTCATGGCCGGTCACCATCGGCACCGGCACTGTCTTTTGCGCCCACTGGTCCCAATTGTAGATGTGGACGTCGGTGCCGCAAATCGCCGTCTTCCTGACCTTGATCAGCACGTCGTTGGGGCCGATCTCCGGCACCGGCACCTCTTCCATCCAGATGCCCGGCTCGGCCTTGGCCTTCACCAGCGCCTTCATCATGTTCGACATTCTTTTGTCCCTTGAATCCCTTGATTCGGAATCGCTTTCGGCGGCTCAGGAGATGACACCCAGCTCCTTACCGACCGCTCCAAACGCCGCCACCGCGCGGTCGATATCGGCGCTGGAATGGGCGGCCGACATCTGCGTGCGGATGCGTGCCTGGCCCTTCGGCACCACCGGAAAGGAGAAGCCGATGACATAGATGCCGCGCTTCAGCATGCGTGCCGCCATCTCCTGCGCCAATGCGGCATCGCCCAGCATCACCGGGATGATCGGATGATCGGCACCGGCCAGCGTGAAGCCGAGCTTGCTCATCTCGGAGCGGAACCGCGCGGCGTTGTCGTAGAGGCGCCGGCGCAGCGCATCGCCGTTGCGGACCATCTCGAACACCCGGATAGAAGCGCCGGCGATCGCCGGCATCAGCGTGTTGGAGAACAGATAGGGCCGCGAGCGCTGGCGCAGCCAGTCGACCACCTGCGTCTTGCCCGATGTATAGCCGCCGGAGGCGCCGCCCAGCGCCTTGCCGAGCGTGCCGGTGATGATGTCCACCCTGCCCTCGACGCCGCAATGCTCGGCCGAGCCGCGGCCGTTGGCGCCGACGAAGCCGACCGCATGGCTGTCGTCGACCATGACCATGGCGTCGTATTTGTCGGCGAGGTCGCAGACGCCCCTGAGATTGGCGATGATACCGTCCATGGAAAACACGCCGTCGGTGGCGATCAGCCGGAAGCGGCAATCCTTAGCCTCCTTCAATCGCGCCTCGAGCTCGGCCATGTCGTTGTTGGCGTAGCGGAAGCGCTTTGCCTTCGACAGCCTGACACCATCGATTATCGAGGCGTGGTTCAGCGCATCAGAGATGATCGCATCCTCCTCGCCGAGCAGCGTTTCGAACAGGCCGCCATTGGCGTCGAAGCAGGAGCCGTAGAGGATGGTGTCGTCCATGCCGAGAAAGGCGGAAATCGTCGCCTCCAGCTCTTTGTGCTCCTCCTGCGTGCCGCAGATGAAGCGCACCGAGGCCATGCCGTAGCCATAGCGGTCGAGCGCCTGCTTGGCCGCCTCGCGCAATTCGGAACTGTCGGCGAGCCCGAGATAGTTGTTGGCGCAGAAATTCAGCACCTTGTCGCCGCCGACTTCGATCTCGGCCGACTGCGTCGAGGCAATCACCCGCTCGGATTTGTAGAGGCCGGCCGACTTCAGGCCTTCAAGCTCGCTGTCGATGTGGGAAAGGAATGCCGCGCTCATGGTCAGGCCCTGTTGAGATCGATCGGACTGTCGCCCCGCCGGTGAGAAAAATCCATCGCAAAAACGACGGCTTCGGTGACGCCGCGAACGTGCGACCGCGATCCTTCGTGACAATCAAGTGACGATGAACTTAAATGCAGTGCTGCCGCGAAAGAACATGATAACCATCTTGGCAGCTTTCCATCCCGGCCTTTCCGGCCAGCGTCATCGTTTCCGGACCTGTTAACCCTTTCAAGCCAATGGTCTTCTCGCCAGGAATTCACGGCAGGAATCCGTCGACCGGAGGGGTCACCTAGAAATGTCGCAGCAGCCAGTGCATAGCGTGTCACGCAAGCTGATACTGCTGATCAAGAGCGGCTATTGGCTGGCGCTGCTGATCATCGCCACCATGGTGATGGCCTCCTTCATCCTGTTGCAGCAGATGATGGCAGCACAGCAGCATAACGACGCACTGCTCAACATCGTCAGCACGCAGAAGGCCCTGTCGCAGCGGATCGTCTTCCTTGCCGGCGCAACGGGCGCAGCCGCGCGCGACAAGCAACCGGCGCTGGTTGCCGCGCTCAAGCAGGCGACCGCCGAGTTCGAGACGAATTACGACCTCCTGCTCGACCAGACGGGCGCCGATCCGACGTCGCCGGCACGGCTCGATCCGAAATCGATCGAGAATGTGCTGTTCGCCAAGCCGTTCCACCTCGACTATTTCTCGGTCGGGCTGATCGCCAATGGCGAACGCCTGATCTCATCCTTCGAATCGAAGCTGGCAATCGGCGGCGAGGGCTACAAGGGCGGCGCCGAGCGCGTCAATCTCGACGCCTCCGTCGCCAACGCCACGCTGTCGGGCTATGCGGCACTTGGCCAGCGCATCAGCGCCTATGCCGACGAGCGCTCGGGGCAGCTGCTCGATCTCCACCGCACCCTGTTCTTTGCCACCCTCGGCGTCATCGTGCTGGTGGCGCTGTTCATCTTCCGCCCGATGTCGAACGCCATCCTGCGCAAGACGCGTGAGCTGGTCGACGCGCGCAACTCCATGGCCTTCATCGCCGTGCATGACGGGCTGACCGGCCTGCACAACCGCACTTTTCTCACCGACCATTTCGACACGCTGATCAAGGGCGCCCACCGCCGGCGAGAGCGGCTGGCCGTGATCCAGCTCGACCTCGATCGGTTCAAGCAGATCAACGACACGCTCGGCCACGCCGCCGGGGACTATGTGCTGGTGGTCACCGCGCAGCGTATGCGCGATTCCTGCCGGGCATCGGATCTGTGCGCGCGCCTCGGCGGCGACGAGTTCGTGATGATCCTCAATGGTGCCGGCAGCACCGAGGACATCCATATGCTGGGCAGGCGCATCCTGGAGCAGATCAACGAGCCGATCGTCTTCCAGGGCACGACGATCCTGCCGGGCGCCAGCGGCGGCATTGCCGTCTATCCCGTCGACGCCGACAATGCCGAGGACCTGCTGGTCCATGCCGATCTGGCGCTTTACTCCGCCAAGAAGCTCGGCGGCGGCAACTTCTCGTTCTTCTCCGAGGAGCTCAGGCGCGAACTCGACTATCGCAAGCAGCTCGAGCACGACATCCGCACCGCCATCGCCGATAAGGCCTTCGAGGTCTATTTCCAGCCGCAGGTGTCGCTGGCCAGCGGCACTATCAGCGGCATCGAAGCGCTGGTGCGCTGGAAACATGCCGATCGCGGCATGATCTCGCCGGGTGAATTCATTCCGGTCGCCGAGAAATGCGGCTTCATGCCCGAAATCGGCCGCATCGTCATTGGCAAGGCAATCAACGAAGCGGCCGAATGGGACCGCGCCGGCATCGCCTTCGGGCGGCTCGCCGTCAACGTCTCCGGCACCGAGTTGCGCGAGCCGGACTTCGACAAGTTCCTGTTCGACACGCTGGAGAAGGCCGGCCTGGCGCCGCAGAAGCTGTCGCTTGAAATCGTCGAATCCGTCATCCTCGACGACGAGAAGACGGGCATCGCCGCGAAGCTCAGGCACATCCGCGCCGCCGGCGTGCATCTAGAACTCGACGATTTCGGCACCGGCTATGCCTCGCTCAGCCACGTCAACCCGAACGAGATCGACCGGCTGAAGATCGACCGCCGCTTTGTCCAGAACATCAACGAGAATGGCGACAACTCCAAGATCGTGCGCGCCATCACCGAGCTGGCGCGCGGCCTCGGCATCTCGATCGTCGCCGAGGGCGCGGAGACCGAAGCCGAGCTCGACTCGCTGATGGCGATCGGCTGCGACCAGGTGCAGGGCTATTCCATCGCCTTCCCGATGCCGCAGGACAAGGCGCGCGAATGGCTGATGGCGCGCAGCCCGAAGAAGGCCAGGCTGAAGGTGCTTCAGGGCAGCCTCGCTTAAGGCGTGTCGATATTCAGGTAATGCCGGCCATAATGGTTGAGCAGTTCATAATTTGACGTTGCGAGCCGGTTTTCGGGAACGAGGCAGGATATCGTTCTTGTCACCCGGAAAATCCGCTAGCAGTCGCCCGAAGCTCGGGCTTCGACATTTGCCCTGAGCGCCGCCAGTACCTCGGCAAACTCCGCCAGCCTGTCGTCCGGCAATCCCACTCTCAGTTGCTTGTCGAAGGCGAGTGCTGCGGTGCGCAATGTCTCGAACAGCGCTTCGCCGGCCGCGGTCAGCGCCACCTGGTGAACCCGGCGGTTCTCCGGATCGCGCCGGCGCGTCAGCAACCCTTGCGCTTCCATGGCGTTGAGATGGTGGGTCAGCGTCGCACCCTGGATGCCGATCATGCCGGCAAGTTCGCGCTGGTTGGCAAGTTCGCGCGACTTGACCGACAGCAGAGTGACCCAGACTGGCAGCGTGCCGCCGGCCTCGACAAGCGCCGCGTCAAAGGCCTGCGCCACCAGCTTGGCGGTACGGGCGAGGTTCATTCCGACGGGCGGACGGTCAAAAGGCGTCATGATTCGACACTAATGCATCAAACGGATCGGCGAAACTCGACTCATGCATTGACATCGAACCATTCGACATCTAACTTTTTTGTCAGCGGCGGGCAAAAGAGGAAATGCGGTCATGCAATATATCTTCATTGCCGTCCTCGGCCTTCACGTCATGGCCGGCGTGTTCTGGGCGGGCACCACCATCGCTGTCGGCCGTGACCCGGAGATTCGGGCGGAGCGGTTCTTCCGACCGCAAATGGGCGCGGCCGGCCTGGCTTTTCTCACCGGCATATTGCTTTGGTACTTCTTCCACGAGGGCGTTTTCGGCTCGATGGAAAAGGTGCTGGCGCTGGGCATCGTGACCGCCCTGATTGCCGCCGGCGTGCAGGGCGCGTTGGTGGGCTCCGCCAGCAGGCAGCTTGCCGGCGCCGACCAGGCAACGGAAAGCCAGTTGCGTGCGAAGATGACAAGGGGCGAGCCTATTGCCGGGGGGCTGCTTGTCATCACCGTGCTCTGCATGGCCACCGCCAGGATGTTTTGAGCAACGGCGCAAGCACCGTCTACAATATCGTACAGTGCCCGGCGCCAGCCGGCACCGTGCGCGGCGCGCACCGGGCCAACGCGGCAGGTGGCTCTCCCTGCGAAGGTCCGGCGCGCGTCACCAACCGTTCGTACTGCTCGTCAGATCCGCAAGCCGAACCTAATGCCGTCATAGATGGCGGCGTGGATGTTGCGCGAGGCCACCGCATCGCCGATGCGAAACAGCACGAAACCGCCTTCGGGATTGCGCCTGGGGAAGATGTCGCCGCCACTGACCAGCCGCTCGTAGTCGACCGCGCCGCCATTCCGCGACAGCGGCTTCAGCGAGAGGTAGAGGTCGTCGAGGGGTGCCGTGCCATGCTCGACCACCACCTGGTCGACCAGCCGCTCGCCGCGCCAGCCATCGGCGAAATCCGAAGCCAGTTCGGCGACCAATTGGTTGCCCTCGCGCCGCACCGACCGCAGCCTGGTGTTGATGGTGATCGTGACGCCCTTTTCCTGGAAGGCGCGCATATAAGGCACATGGTTCATGCCGCCCATCTCGGGAGCGAAGAAGCGCTCCGGCGAAACCAGCTCGAGCTTCGAACCGGCAGTCGCGATCAGTTCGGCCGCGCCCATGCCCTGATGGCCGCCATTGTCATCATAGAGCAGCACGTTCTCGGCCGGCTTGACGGCGCCCGCCATGATGTCCCAGCTCGAGGTGACGAGATTGTCGCCCGCCGTCAGCGGCGGGTTCTGCGGCAGGCCGCCGGTGGCGACCACCACCACATCGGGCGACAGCGCCAGCACGTCGTCCTTCTCGGCCCAATTGTCGTAGCGGATCTCGACACCGAGCCGGTCGAGTTCGGCCAGTCGCCAGTCGATAATGCCGATCAGCTCCTTGCGGCGCGGGTTCTGCGTCGCCAGCCGCACCTGCCCGCCGGCCTGGCTGGAGGCTTCGAGCACCGTCACCTTATGGCCGCGCTCAGCGGCGACGCGCGCCGCCTCCAGCCCACCGGCGCCAGCGCCGACCACGACCACCTTGCGCTTAGGCCCCTCCGTCCTGGGGATGATATGCGGGATCTCGGCCTCGCGGCCGGTTGCCGCATTGTGGATGCACAGCGCCTCGCCGCCCTCATAGATGCGGTCGAGGCAATAGGTGGCGCCGACGCAGGGGCGGATCTCGTGTTCGCGGCCTTCCATCACCTTCTTGATGATATGCGGATCGGCGATGTGAGCGCGGGTCATGCCGACCATGTCGAGCTTGCCGGTGGCGATGGCGTGGCGCGCCGTGGCGACATCGGAAATGCGTGCCGCGTGGAAGGTCGGGAACTTCGTCGCCGCCCTCACCTCGCCAGCGAAGTCGAGATGCGGCGACGAGCGCATGCCGGCCATCGGGATGACCTTGGTCAGCGCCGCATCGGTCTCGATCGAGCCGCGGATGATGTTGAGGAAATCGACCTTGCCGGAGCCGGCCAGCCGCCTGGCGATCTCGACGCCCTCGTCCTTCGACAGACCCTTTTCAAAATCCTCGTCGGCAACCATGCGGATGCCGACAATGAACTTTTCGCCAACCACCACGCGCACCGCGTCGAGCACCATGCGAGTGAAGCGCAAGCGGTTGTCGAGCGAACCGCCGAACTCGTCATCGCGCTGGTTGGTGGCCGGCGACCAGAAACCGTCGATCAGATGGCCGTAGGCCTCGAACTCGATGCCGTCCAGGCCGGCGGCCTGGCAGCGCTGGGCGGCCGACGCATAGTCGGCGACGATGCGCTCGATATCCCAGTCCTCGATGGCCTTCGGGAAGGCGCGATGCGCCGGCTCGCGCACTGGCGAGGCCGACAGCACCGGCAGCCAGTCGGCCTTGTTCCAGCCGGTGCGGCGGCCGAGATGGGTGATCTGGATCATCACCTTGCAATCATGCTCGTGGCAGGCATCCGCCAGTTCCTTGAGCCAGGGCACGATGCGGTCGTCATAGACATGCAGATTGCCGAAGGCAGCCGGGCTGTCGCGCGAGACGATCGCCGAACCGGCGGTCATGGTCAGCGCCATGCCGCCCTTGGCCTTTTCGGCATGGTAGAGCCGGTAGCGCTCCTTCGGCATGCCGTCCTCCGAATAGGCCGGCTCATGGCTGGTCGACATGACCCGGTTCTTCAGCGTCAGGTGCTTGAGCTGGTAGGGCTGGAGAAGCGGATCGTTGCTTGTCATCGTCTTCCTACTGATTCATTTTGTGCTAATGAGCTGCGAAAATTGAGAAGAGACCCACCCATGATCGACACCAAAACCCTCACCCAGCTCGGCGCGCACGTCGAGACGCCACAGAGCCCCGAGGCAGCGGTCCTGGAAACCGTGCCGTTTGCGCGCGGCGACGGCCCGCCGGCCATCGTGCGCTTCGTCTGCCCGGAATTCACCTCGCTCTGTCCGGTCACCGGACAGCCGGATTTCGCCCATATCGTCATCGACTACGCACCCGATACGCTGCTGGTTGAATCGAAATCGCTGAAGCTGTTCATGACTTCGTTTCGCAACCACGGCGCCTTCCATGAAGAATGCACCGTCATGATCGGCCGCCGCATTGTGGCCGCGACCAAGCCCCTGTGGTTGCGCATTGGCGGCTATTGGTATCCGCGCGGCGGCATTCCGATCGACGTGTTCTGGCAAACCGGCGCACCGCCAGAAGGCAGCTGGCTGCCCGACACGGGTGTTGCACCCTATCGCGGGCGGGGCTGACGAGATCACGCTAACAATACTCATTCGCACTGATATTGGCTGAGCGCCCATTCGCCGGTCACCGACAGAAGGTCAGTTATCTTCCAGGCGCCGCCGACCTTCTTCAGCTTCCATTCGAGCCGGTGCTGGTGACCTTCGACGACAAAGGCGACGACCACCTTGGCCTCGTCGCCATTGACGGCCTCGATGGTCCGCAGGCTCTTGTCGATGGCGAGCTTGTCGTAGTCGGCATTGTCGAGCGCCATGTTGGGGTCGAGGCACTCGCCCTGCCCCGAGGCGCGCAGCGCATCGCTCTTGTCGAGAACAGTTTTCGCCGGATCGATGAAGTTCTTGCGCTGAGCCGGATCAAGCTCCAGCCCGAGATGCTCGTAGAAGGGTTTCACCACCGCCGTCGGCGATCCCGGCAAAACGGGCGCGGGCGGCGGCAGTTCGGCCGACTTGGTTCCCGGCGCGGGCGTTCCTTCCAGCGGCGGCGATGTGTCATCCGCCGGCGCGTTGTCGCCGGACGAGGCCTTCGGCGGCGCGCCGAACAGGCCTTGCGCCGAGGCGCTGCCGTTCAGCCCCGCGGCCAGCATAGATAGGGTCGACAGCGCGACGACAAGACGACGGAGCACAGCATCACTCCGCCGAGGGGGCCGGCATGCATTCCAAGGCACTCAGGGTCCAGTTGTTGGTTTTGGATGTGATGTCGGCGACCTTCCATTTGCCGTCCACCTTCTTCAACGACCACACCATTTCGCGTTTGGAATCATCGCCTTCCGGGAAAAGGCTGAACGTCGCCGTTACCTCGGCCGTATCGCCATCGACCGTTTCGGCAAGCTTCAGCGTCTTCGTCACCGTCTTCTGGTCAAAATCCTGCGCGTCGAGACCGGGATCGAAGTCGATGCAGGAGACCTCGTCGGGCTTCTCCTTCTGCGCCTTGTCGTTGAGCTCGAACAGCTTGGTCACCGGATCGGTGAAGCGGTCGCGATATTTGGCGTCCGCCTCGAATTTCACCGGTGCGTAGAAGAACTTCACGGCGTTGGAAGCCGGCCCAGCGAGTGCTGCGGCAGGCAAGGCAATCGACATGGCAGCGGCCAGCACTATCGGTCTCATGCAGGATCTCCGGATGTTCGGCGGCGTGGTGGCAAGATCACCACCACGCATCCTGCATATCGGCTTTTTTGCGGCTCATGAAGCCCCGCAGCGCCAGCCTCAGGCGCCCCGCCAGACGTTCTGGAAGTTCGCAAAAGCGCTTCCGAGGCTAATTGCCAACGATACTGGCCAGATACAATCGCTGCGAACATCACAGGATCCTCAGCCTCCGAAAGTCGCGACAGGCGCTTTGAGTTGGGAGCGCTCGGGCTTGACACCGAGCCCTGGCATCTGCGGGACACGGATATGCCCGTTTTCGATGACGATGGGGTTTACGGGATCGGTGTGCCCCTCGATGTATTCCTGCGCGATCCAGGCGCCCTCAAGAAGTCTCGGCTCGGCGGTAGCGGCAAGGTGCACGCATGCCGCGGCAATGACGTCCCCGCCCCATGTATCGTCACAGCTGTGCGGAAGAGATCGTATTGCACACAGATCGCGGACCGTGACCATCTTGGTAAGGCCGCCAAGGCGAGTGACCTTCAATCCGAATCCGTCCGCGATACCTGAAGAAATTGCCCGCAGGACGGCATTCAAATCCTCGGTATTCTCATCTAGGTAGACCGGATGGGTAACGCGTCCCTTGAGGCTCGCGACTTCCTCCATGGTGTTGCAAGGCTGTTCAAACACGAACGGGATTGCCTGGCAAAGCCGATCGATGTGCAGCGCGGCCGCGGCGGTGAGGCCACGATTTGCGTCGACGGCTATCCGGGCCTTGAATCCAACCGCTTCCCAGACCTTGTGCACGGTGGCGACGTCTTGCTCGAGATCCCGTCCGCCTATCTTGATCTGAAGCCGTGGGTAGCCGGCCTTGACCTTGTCGACGGCAATGCGCGCAGTCTCATCCGGTGCACCGACAATAGTCGAGTAATAAGAGGGCACACGATCGGTGAGCGCACCGCCCAGAAGTGTTGAAACCGGAACGCCCAGCCGCTGGCCGGCGAGGTCGAGGAGAGCGATATCCAAGGCTGCCTTGGCATAGTTGTGACCGTTCAACCGCTCCTCCATTCTTGTCGCGAGGCGGCGCATGGACGTGGTGTCTTCGCCGACCAGTCCAGGCGCTATTTCTGCAATCGCCGCTCTCGCACCCAAAGCATGTTGGGGCTGATAAACAGGGCCGACCGGGCAGGTCTCACCCCAGCCTGACAGTCCGTCCTCGGTGGTCACTTCAACGAGCGTGCTATCCAGATCCTGCACGGTGTCGCTGGCCATCCGGTAGGCACCGCCTTTGACAGGCAGAAGCACCTGATAGACTTTAATCGACTCGATACGCATACGGACTTAGCTCCCTTCGAGCCAAGCGATTCTGGCCATCTTGCCATTCCAGTGCATGACGGCGCTCTCGGTCACAAACCTGGATCGCACTGCTGTGTTCAAGCGCGCACATTGTGCTTGCGCTTCATGAAGTCCTTGGCGGTCTCGACCGCCACCGCTGCGTCGCGGCAATAGGCGTCGGCGCCGACGGCCTTGCCGAAT